>JBBRIK010000525.1:0-4985 GCA_038221045.1 Gemmatales bacterium | reverse complement strand
CTCCGAGAGCCAGTTCTTCGGTCGATGGGAAATTGGTGTGACCAAATACAAGTCGTACCTCCAATCGCATCGCCTTATTCCTTTTTGGGGAAACGAAGGTGCTGGGAACCGAAAGGGTTCATCAGACACGAAAAACGACTGTTGTTCGCCTTCGCGCACCGCGACCGATTCCGCTCCCTGGTAGGGGGTGTGGAGCAGACGCAATTAACGAATAATGCTCCAAGGTAACGGCTGCACGTTGCGCAGAGTAGCGCCAATTCCTCCAGGCCGCCATATTCCGCCATTGGCCTGCGTGAAGACCCCTCTCACGCACTTGCTCACGGAACGACGACGATCTTTCCGGTGAGGGTGCCGGCCTTGCCCAGCGTGTTCTCTTCCAGCAACCGATGCGCGGACCCTGCCTCGCTCAGCGGGAACGTCCGCCCGATCGGCACGTCGAGTTTCTTCTCGGCGAGCCAGCGGCTGATGTCCTCGGCGGCGGGTCGCTGTTCGTCCGCCGTGGCGTTGAACATCGCGAAGCCGGACAGCGACAGCCCCTTGACGTAGAAGGGGCCGACGGGAAAGACCGGCCGCGCCTGGCGTCCCGCCATCACGATCATTCGGCCGCGCGCCGCCATCAGATCGACCATGCGCTCGAAGTCCGGCTCGCGCTGCGTCTCGTACCAGACGTTGACTCCCTTCCCAGCGGTGAATTCCTTGATGCGAGCCGGGACGTCGTCGGTATTGTAGTTGAGGACGCAGTCGGCCCCCCAGCGGCGGCACTGCTCGGCCTTCTCCGCCGAGCCAACCGTCGTGATGACCTTGCCGCCGATCGCCTTCGTCATTTGCACGACCATTGAGCCAACGCCGCCGGTGCCGCCGTTGACGAAGACCGTCTCGCCCGCTTGCAGATGCGCATCGCGGAACAGCCCCAGATGGGCCGTGATGCCGACCAGCGCGGCTGACGCGGCCTGGATGTCGCTGACTCCCGACGGCGTCGGATAGAGCCAGTCCTCGTGGACGGCGGCGTACTCGGCCAGCGTGCCTTGCCGTCCGAGCAGTCCCTGGTTGGAACCCCAGACGCGAGCGCCGGCCTTGAAGCGCTTGACGCCGGACGCCACTTCCTCGACGGTCCCCGCGAGGTCGCAGCCGGGGATGAACGGCATCGGCAGCGGCATGGCGATGGTGCCGGCCCGGATGTAGAGGTCGATCGGATTGACCGCCGACGCGCCGACCTTGACGAGGACCTCGCCCGGCTTCGGCACGGGGCGAGGCAGGTCGCCGAAGCGAATGGCGTCGGGGGCACCGGTTGACTCGATAAACGCGGCTTTCATGGCGGGAATATCCCCTGAATGGACAAGGACGCGGAAACAGGGCGAAAAGCCTCACGCTCGACCCCCTCCCGGATCGTCATCATTATAATGAGGAGAGGAGACATTCCTCCTCTCCAACGTTTCGCCGCCGTTTTTCACGAGGCACTCGCCATGAACAAGCCGGCTACCCTGACGGAATACGGAGCGGCCATTGATGCTCAGACGATGGTGACGCCGGTCGATGTGAGCGAACTCGAACTGGAGCCGGGGCATCCCGGACTTGGCGACGAGGAGTATATCCAGCGGCGAAAAGAGTTGTTCGCCCTGTGCCGGGGGCATCGGCTGGAGCGGCTGGGGCCGCCGCTCATCGATTACACCCTGGAAGAGACACGCATCTGGCGCGAGGTCAGCCCCCAGTTGGACGAATTGCACCTCAAGCACGCCAGCGAAATCTACCTCCGGGCTAAGCGCGACCTCGTCATCACGCGCGAGGAGATCCCGCAGCTTCGGCTTCTGAGCGAGCGTGTCCATCAGGAAACGAACATGCATCTGGTCCCGGCCGAGGGGGCGCTGCCCTACCGGACCTTTTACGAATACATCGCCGAGCGCGGCTTTCCGGTGACACAGTTCATCCGGCACGGTTCGCATCCGGAGTTCACGCCGGAGCCGGACATGATTCACGACTGTCTCGGCCACGTCCCGCCCCTGATGAATCGCGACTACGCGGAACTCCTCGTCCTCGTCGGCAAGGCGGTGGCGACGACCACGCGCGGCGAGCAGGTGCTGGCCCTCAAGCGGTTCAGTTGGTTCAGCATCGAGTTCGGGCTGATCGAGGAAGCGGGCGCGGTCAAGGTGTTTGGAGCGGGCATCCTTTCTTCGACGGGTGAGATCCCTTATTCGCTGTTCTCCCCTGACGTGACGCGCCAGCCGTTCGTGACCGACGTGGTCATTGGCACGGATTACGACCCCTCGCGCATGCAGGACCACCTGTTCATCGCGCCGTCGTTTCCCTTCTTGCGTCAAGAGTTGGAGGGCCTGGTTCGCCGGTTCGGGATTCCGGTACAATGAAACTCATGAGGATGGGGGAAAAGCATGAGTGGCATCCCGCCTGTGGTCCGACATCTGCTGTTGTGCCGGGAAGTCAGGCGAAACGCTGACGACCCGCTGAGC
Organism: Gemmatales bacterium; assembly: GCA_038221045.1. Taxonomy (GTDB): domain Bacteria; phylum Planctomycetota; class Planctomycetia; order Gemmatales; family Gemmataceae; genus JBBRIK01. Next base: position 2,523 of record JBBRIK010000525.1, on the reverse strand, counting down.
GTTGATGTCGTGGGTCTGTTCGGTACGATCGTTTCGAGGGAGACCCCCAATTTTCCGCTTCACGTCCCCCTGATCGGGGTCTACCTTCAGATTGCGAATGGGCGTGGAGCGAGCACCTGTTTCATCCGCGTTCGTCATGCGGATACGCGATCGATGCTTCACGAATCCAGTCGCGCTCTGACCTTTGCCTCCAATCCGCTCAACATCCGACATTTGTTTCTGCCGATCCGAGACTGCGTGTTTTCTAAACCTGGCCTCTACATCGTCCAGATTCTCTTCGAGGACATCCTGCTCGCTCAGGAGCCACTGCTTGTGAGGTAATGGTCCCATGAATCCGACTTCAAAATCCGCGGAAGCGGAATACGACTACGAACTCTTGCCCCTGGAAGTGATCGAAGCCGACAACGTCATCACCGATCCGGAAGAGTTGCGCAAGATCAGCGAGCGGGAACCCTACGATCCGTTCCCGCTGCGCAAGATCGACCACGTCCGCTTCTTCGTCGGCAACGCCCGCCAGGCGGCTTACTTCTATCGCAACGCCTTCGGTTTCGACGTCGTCGCCTACGCCGGACTGGAGACGAAGTCGAAGGCCGAGGCGGGCTATGTTCTCCAGCAGGGGGACATTACCTTCGTCGTCGTCTCGCCGTTGACGGCCCATCATCCGGAGAACCGGAGGCTGTTGCTGCACGGCGACGGCGTGCAGGACATCGCCATCGAGGTGGACAGCGTCAAGTTTGCCTGGGACGAAGCCTGCCGCCGCGGCGCGATCCCCATCACGCCGCCCACGCGGATCGAGAACGAGGAGGGCATCTACGACTCGGCGTCGATCCAGGCCTATGGCGACACGACGCACACCTTCGTCAACCACGATCACTACCACGGCGTCTTCGCGCCGGGCTACAAGCCGCTCGATCCGGACCGCTACAACAGGGCCAGTTCTCGCGCTGCCGGCCTGATCGCCATCGATCACATCGTCGGCAACGTCGAAGAAGGCAAGATGGACGAGTGGGTGAAGTTCTACGAGGACGTGATGGGCTTCAAGCAGCTCATCAGCTTCGACGACAAGGACATCTCGACCGAGTATTCCGCGCTCATGTCGAAGGTGGTCTCCAGCGGTACCGGCCGCATCAAGTTCCCGATCAACGAGCCGGCCAAGGCGAAACGGCGCTCGCAGATCGACGAATACCTGAACTTCTATCATGGCCCCGGCGTGCAGCACATCGCCCTCTCGACCGGCGACATCATTGAGACGGTGCGAGCCCTGCGAGCCAACGACGTCTCGTTCCTGCGCGTGCCGCAGTCGTACTACGACCTGCTGCCGTCTCGCGTCGGCGAGATCGACGAGGACATGAAGGTGCTGGCCGAGCTGGGCATTCTCGTCGACCGCGACGACGAGGGCTACATGCTACAGATCTTCACGAAGCCGGTAGAGGATCGGCCGACGCTGTTCTTCGAGATCATCCAGCGTCACGGTTCGCGCAGTTTCGGCAAGGGCAACTTCAAGGCGCTGTTCGAGGCCATCGAGCGCGAGCAGGACCGGCGCGGGACATTGTGAGATTACTCTGATGGGTGGCGATACACAACACTGGGAACGCTTGTCAGGCTCGCCTCAGTTGCTCCTGAACCTGGAAACTGAACTGGAGAGAGACCTGCCGGACGAAAAGGATGCTCTCCGCGAAGTCGCTTGCGCCATCCGCAAGCATGTGGCTGGGATTTGCCGTGAGTCCTCGCCGCTGGGAAGGTTTCTACTGGTTGGTCCGAACGACAAAGCCCGAATATTTGCGGCGAGCCTGGCTCGCGTCCTTTTCGGAGACGCGGAAAGAGTTCTCCGACTGGAGATGGCGGCCTATGTAGAGCGGCATCAGGTCACGCGATTGATTGGCCATAACGGCGGCATGGTATGTGCCTACTTTGAGGGAACACTAACCGAACCGATACTGCGTGAGCCACTATCGGTCGTCCTGCTTGAGGGGATTGAGCATCTGCACGTCGAAGGCACGACATTGCTAGTGCGAGCTATGGAGGAAGGAACTTTGTTCGATGGGATGGGGCGAAGTGTTTCGTTCAAGAACTCAATCTTCATCCTGACAACGGCCATTGGATACACTGCGGGTGGGATCGACGTCAACCGTGTCAACCAAGCTCTGCGGGACAACTTTCGCCCTGAAATGCTGCGTGGCACCTTCATCGACGATATTCTTCGATTCCATTGAGGATTCTGGTGGCAAATGGACTATCAGGAGTACGTTACTCAATTATGGCCCACATACCGATCCCTGGCCGACGAATTCGCCGCTTTCAACGGTCTCAGCGATTTCCTGGCTTGGATGCAGCAGACAAATCGGGTCGTGTCCTATTAGCCTTGCCGCACCCTACCCCGCTTCCTACGGTGATGGCAGTGGTACGACAACCTTTTTTCGATGGCTTTGAGGTGAGGGAAAGCCTGGGCTGTCGAACCTTTGGCTCCTGCCGCTCATTGTTTTTCATGCTGCAACCTTGTCTGATGGGGGTGGTCGGCAAGCC
>JBBRIK010000524.1:0-4988 GCA_038221045.1 Gemmatales bacterium | reverse complement strand
TCCCTCCCCTCCCCCGGCGTGGGCCCCCGCCGTCGCGGGGGGGGGGGGGGGGGGGGGGGGCCCCCCCCCACCGGTCAGATGTTGTAATCGGGGAAAAACACCCGCGCCCGCCTCGGCGAGACATACGCGGTATCGCCTACCTGGAGAGTCAGCTCCCGCCAGCGTTCCGGCGGCATCTCGACGTGAATCGTCAGCGATCCTTCCAGCGCTTCCAGATGAATGCGGGCGATCGAACCCGCCGGGTTGACATGCACAATGCGGGCGGCCAGGTTTCCCGTCTCCGAGGGAGCGCGTTCGATGTCCAGTTCATGCGGCCGAACGTAGATGGCCGCCTCGCGCTCGGCGTCGTGATGGTAGTCCGGATAGGGCATCTCCAGGTTGCCGAAGGAGACTTGCCCCTTGCGAACCCGGCCCTGAAAGACGTTGACCCGGCCGAGGAAGTCCATCACAAAGGCGCTCGCGGGATGCTCGAACACCTCGACCGGACTGGCGGTCTGTTCGATCCTGCCCTTGTTGAGGATCACCACCTGATCGGCCACCTCGAAGGCTTCTTCCTGATCGTGCGTCACAAGGATCGTCGTGACGCCGACGGCCTTGTGCAGTCCGCGCAGCCACTGGCGCAATTCCTGACGCACCTGGGCGTCGAGCGCGCCGAACGGCTCATCGAGCAGCAGCACCCGGGGCTGAGCCGCGAGGGCGCGGGCAAGGGCGACACGCTGGCGCTGGCCGCCGGACAGTTCCGAGGGCTTGCGATGCTCGAGACCCTCCAGGCGTATAAGGTGCAGCAGTTCTTTGACGCGCTCGTGTACTTCAGCGTTGGGCCGGCGACGGACTCGGAGAGCGAAAGCGATGTTCTCGAAGACGCTCATGTGGCGGAACAGGGCATAGTGCTGGAAGACGAAGCCAAGGTTGCGTTCGCGCGCCGGCCGCAACGTCACGTTCTCCTGCTCGTAAAACACCTGTCCCTCGTCGGCCAGTTCCAGGCCGGCCAGGATGCGCAAGAGAGTTGTCTTGCCGGAACCGGACGGCCCCAGCAGTGCTACGAGGCTCCCGGCCGGCACCTCGACGCTCACGCGGTCGAGCGCGGTGAAGGAGCCAAAGCGTTTGCTCACGTCCTTGACGACAATACTCATGGCGTCCCCTTTCTCTCTGCGTGCAGGCGAGCCAGCCGCCTTCTTTCCGCACGCTCCAGCAGGGTCTTCAGGACCAGCGTCACCAGGGCGAGGACGGTCAGAATCGAGGCCAGGGCGAACGAGTCCGTTAAATGAGCGTCCTGGAACAACTTCTCGACCCGCAGCGGAATGGTGTCCACGCCTCCATACACCCGTCCCGAAACGACATACACCGCTCCGAACTCGCCCGTCGCGCGGGCCGTGCAAAGGATGACGCCGTAGAGAAGGCCGTACTTGATGTTCGGCAGCGTGACCCGCCAGAACATTTGCCAGCCGCTCGCGCCCAGCGTCAGCGCCGCCAGTTCCTCGTCCGGCCCCTCCGCTTCGAGGACGGGAATCAACTCGCGCGCCACGAAGGGAAACGTGACGAACGCCGTCGCCAGGACGATGCCGGGCGTGTCGAAAAGGACCCTGATATTGTGCTCGCGCAGCCAGGGGCCGAGATAGCCTTGCATGCCGAAGATCAACATGAGCGCCAGGCCCGCCACGATGGGAGAGACGGCGAACGGCAGATCGATAAGCGATAGCAACAACGTCCGGCCACGGAAGCGAAAGCGCGCGATGGCCCAGGCGGCCGCGATGCCGAATACCAGGTTGAGCGCCACGACGATGGGGGTCACGATCAGCGTCATGCGAATCGCCTTGGTCGTGTCGGGATCGGCGCTGAGCGCTCGCCAGTACGCGCCGAGTCCCTCCTTGAGCGCCTCGTAAAAGACGTGGACGACCGGCACGACGATCAGCACCCCGAGGATCGCCAGGGCCGTCAACGTCAGGCCGACGCGCACCAGCAGCGGGTCGGTCCGCGCCCTGTCGGAGCGGCCGCTTCCGGAGTCAGGCTGCATACTTTCGGCTCCAGTGCTGCAACAGGTTGATGAGGCTCAACAGGGTAAACGACATCCCCAGCAGCACGACGGCAATCGCAGTCGCCTTCGCGTACTCGTAGGCTTCCAGATGCTCGACGATCAGCATGGGAGCGATCTTGGTCTCGAAGATCTTGTTGCCCGAGACGAAGATGACGGAGCCGTACTCTCCCAGCGAACGGGCGAAGGCCAGGGCGAAGCCGGTCAGCACGGCCGGCAGCATCGGCGGAGCGATGACGCGAAGGAAGGTCTGCCAGCGGCTCGCGCCGAGGATGGCGGCCGCCTCCTCCTGCTCGGACTCCAGCGATTCCAGCACGGGCTGCACCGTGCGGACGACGAACGGAAACCCCGTGAAGGTCAACACCAGAATGATGGCCAACTTGTTGTAGACGGCCTCAATGCCCAGCGGCGTCAGATACTGCCCCAGCCAGCCGTCCGCCGCATAGAGGCTGCTGAAGACCAGCCCGGCCACGGCCGTCGGCAGCGCGAACGGCAGGTCCACGAGCGCGTCGAACAGCCGCTTGAACGGAAACTCATAGCGCACCAGCACCCAGGCGACGAGAACGCCGAGGACGACGTTAATTGCGGCGGAGGCGAGGGCGCAGCCGATGGTGACGCCATAGGCGGAGCGTGCCTCTTCGTTCCAGACGGTCTCCCAGAACTCGCTGGGGCTGAGCGTCGAGGCCTTGACGAAGCACGCCGCCAGGGGCAGCAGCACCAGTAAACCCAGGTAGAACATCGTGTAGCCGAGGCAGAGCGAGTAGCCCGGCAGGACGCGGTGATTCACCTCACGCACGGCTGGTCCTCCACGAAAGAAGCAGGGAGTGGCGAGCGGGGCGTGTAAACGCCCCGGTTTTGTCTCTCACCGGGGCTTACCCAAGACGCCTCGCTCGCCCAGCGTTCAATTCTTCTTGAGCGCTGCCTGGACCTTGTCGTAGACGCCCTTGTTGCCGAAGAACTTCTCGTGGGCGTCGCCCCAATCCTTCGCGATGGCGCTGACCGGGACGAGATCGAGTTCCGGGAGTTTCTCGGCGTACTTCTTGCGAATGACGTCGTTGATGGGCCGATAGGCGTGCTTCGCCAGGATCTCCTGGGCCTCGTCGGAATAGACCCATTTCAGATACTTCTCGGCCAGTTCGCGCGTCTTCTTGCGGTCCACGTTCTGATCGACGACCGCGACGAACGGCTCGGCCCGGATACTGACTTTCGGATAGACGATCTCCAGGGCACCCTTCGCCTCCTCGAGTTCCTGATGGGCCTCATTCTCCCAGGTCAGATGAACGTCGCCGATCTTGCGCTGCGCGAAGGTCACGGTGGAGCCTCGTGCGCCCGTGTCGAGGACTGGCACCTGACGATAGAGATCGGTGACGAAGGCCAGCGCCTGCTCCTCGCTGCCTCCCGTGCGAATGACCGACGCCCAGGCCGCCAGCAGGCTAAGTTTGCCGTTGCCGGACGTTTTCGGATTCGGCGTGATGACACTCACTCCCGGCTGGACGAGGTCCTTCCAGTCCTTGATGCCCCTGGGATTACCCTTGCGGACGACGAAAACGATGGTCGAGTAATAGGGCAGCGAATCGTGGGGCAACCGCTTCTGCCAGTCGTCGCTGATGAGTCCCTTCTTGCGGATGGCGTCCACATCGGTCCACAGCGCCAGCGTCACCACGTCGGCCTCCAGACCGTCGATGACCGCTCGCGCCTGACTGCCGGATCCGCTATGCGAAGGTTTGATGGTGATCTTCTTGCCTGTCTCTCTCTCATGATTCGCGATGAAAACCGCGTTCAGTTCCTTCCACAGTTCGCGGGTCGGATCGTAGGAGACATTCAGCAGTTCGTCGCCGTCCTTGTTGCCGTTACAGCCGCTCAGCAGCCCCAGGGCGCTCGCCGTAACCATGAGGAATGCCAGGAGTTTCCGTCGAAGATCCTTCATGTTCTTCTCCGAGATCGTTTGCTGAATGATCCACAATGAGGATCGGCTACCAATCATTCTAATGTTTAGTATGTTTGTTATAATACAAACATGATTAAGATAGTCAATACAAGGAAGGGCTGTCCCGTCCCTCGGAGGAATGACTCTGTCAACTCGCTGATGAGGAGAGGGAGCCGCCGGAGAACCCGGCGGCTGGCGAAGAGAAAGCGCTCAAGCCTTGGCGACGTCCTGAACCAGTGAGCGAGCGAGCTTGTAGGCGAGCTTGAGCGTGTTGACCCGGACTTCCATCTGCCCTTCGTTGTAGTGGCGGCCGGACTCCGATTTTGGCAAGCCGGCAATCTCAACGGTAAGCGGGAGGAGTTGCATGAACTCCTTCACGCGTATCTGCTGGCGATCGACTCCTTCATTCCCTGCACTCATGTCGAACTCCTTGCGAAGAAGTGATGGTGAGGGGTAGCGAGACTCTCGCTCTCCCGCCATAATCAGAAGAGGAAGCACAGTCCCTCCAGTTTACAGGCACAGAGGAGACGTCTCAAGCAATCTGCATAACTTCCTCCCGCTTGCGACGTCGCGGTCTTCTGCAAAGCCGCAAGCGGCTGAAGAGATCCAGGGAGAGTACATCATGCCCGGTCTCTGGATCGGCGCGGCAGCAATCCTTGTCGTCGTTGGCCTCCTGTTCTGGTTCCGTCCGCCCGCACTGACCATCGCGCAGGTGCGGCAGCAGTTCCAGCAACAGCGCGAACATCTCGAAGCTGATTTCTTCCGCATCGCCTCGACCAGCGGCAAGCCGCGCGGCCTGCGCTGGACCGGGTGCGACTGGGAGGCCCTGCTCGCCTTTGCGCGCGATCGTCAGACAGGACAGTTCACCGCCATTGCCGGGGTGACCATTCGCTTTGAAGCCATCGAGGGCGGCGACATGGAAGGGCTGCCGGCCGTCGGCAATCTCCGTAACGCCTCAGCGGTCTTCGTCCACGACGGCCAGCGCTGGCTCGCCACGGGCCGCGTCGTGTTCAACCTCAATCCCGATGA
>JBBRIK010000523.1:0-4988 GCA_038221045.1 Gemmatales bacterium | reverse complement strand
CACTTGTCGCGGTTTCGCCAGTCGTCCTTGGTGATCTTGTAGTTCTTGTACTCCACCTGCTGGCGCTCCTGAAAACGCCGCAGTTGCTCGTCGGCCGTGATGTGCAGCCAGAACTTCAGCACAATCGTGCCATGCTCGATCAGGGCATGCTCGAAATGACGAATTTCGTCGTACGCCCTGCGCCAGTCCGCCTCCGCCGCGAAGCCCTCGACACGCTCGACCAGCACCCGGCCATACCACGAACGATCGAAGATGGCCCAGTGGCGCAGGGGCGGCACACGCTCCCAGAAGCGCCAGAGATAATGACGATCCGCTTCCTCGCCGCGCGGGGCCGCGATGGAATGGACCGTGTAGTAGCGCGGGTCCAGCTCGGCCGTCAGCCGGCGAATCGCTCCGCCCTTGCCCGCCGCGTCCCAGCCCTCGAAAGCCAGCACGACCGCACGGCGCTGATCGACACAATCGTAGAGCAACTCGCTCAGCCGTAACTGCGCCTTGCGCAGCCGGTCGCTGTAATCCTCGTCCTCCAGCCTCTTCGTCACGTCCGCCGACCGCAACAGTGATACACTCGCGCCGAGAGCGTCGGGCACGGGAGCCGGAGGAGCGACGATCCGCTCGCCCGACTGCGCGGCCCGGCGGACAATCTCCTCGTCGATGCGGCGGATGAGCGTGGAGGCGACGGCCTGACGGGCGAAATCCTCGTCGTTGGCGGGAATCAGATGCCAGCGTCCATAATCGGTGTCGGTCCCGGCCAGCATCGCCTCGATGGCCTTCGTGTAACGCTTGCGGCGCTTGTGCTGCTGGGGATCGTCCGGCACCATACGCGCGAGTCGTTCCCGGCCCCTGGCCTTGCTGAGCTTGCGCCGGCGCTTGCGCTGTTCCTTGCCGTCGATGTGCAGCCAGAACTTGACGATCAGGTAACCGTCCTCGCTCAGCGCCTTCTCGAAGTCGCGAATTTCCTCGATGACCTCGGCCTGTTTCAGGGCGAGGCGCTTGCGGCGGACCTGTTCGTCGAGCAGGTGCCAGTACCAGGAGCGAACGAAGACGGTGAGGTTGCCGCGCACCGGCAGCAGCGACCAGTACGGGCGCGAGAAAGGATAGCGCCGCTCCTCGCGCGTCGGCGGATACGTCATGTGGACCTTGAGGCCGCGCGGATCCATCGGTGCGGCGAGAGTGTGGGCGCAAGGAGAGCGGCCGGAAAAGCTCCAGCCTTCGAGAACGATCAGGACGCCGAGCTTGTTCTGCCACGCCTTGAACTGAGCCTGCCGCAGCGCGTTGTGCATCGTCTCTTTCGATCGGCCGAACTCGCCCTCGGCCAGATGCGCGGAAAGATCGATGGTTTCGAGCATGGGTTCTCCGCAGTCAGGAGGCGCTACGCCGCAAAAGGCAAGAAGGGGATTTCGCCGTCGCTTCCGCCACAATCGTGAACTCGCTTTTTCCTGGCTGGATAGCGAGCAGTCTCAGCTCGTGTAGGTGGTTGTAGTTGTGCTTTCGGTTCTTGGCACCTTTTCGACCTCGGGAGTACTGCTTTCTTGCCCGGATAGTCCCACCAGAGATCCCCATGTGAGGAGGCGAGGGCCTCGGCGAACGTGGTGAAGAGCGCAATCGAGCGGGACCTGCTCCGCCCTCCGTCGGCTTCCTTCCTTGCGCTCCCCGTTGACGACAGCCGGGTAATTGAGAACCGCTTCTGGGCTGGCTGGGCATCAGCGCACGGAACCCGATTTCATCAGGAACGGCACGCCGTCTGCACATCAGTATCCCATCCAATCGCTCACTCTCACTCTGAAGGACCGCATCATGAACGCCTCGGACATCAAGGAACGCATGGAAGTCATCGCCTCCTGCGGGAAGCGCGTCGGGATCGTCGATCATGTCGAAGGCACGGCAATCAAGCTGACAAAGACCAGTTCCAGCGATGGCCAGCACCATCTCATTCCGGTGGACTGGGTGGACCACGTCGATCAACACGTCCATCTGAAAAAGAACTCTGAAGAGGTCGCTCGGGAGTGCAAGACGAAACCCGCGGGGACCTGTTCTTGAGGGTGAAGTGAGAAGTGAAGGGCGCGGGCCGCGACAATTCCCCGGCTCGTTTCGCCTTCCGGTACGGCAAATGGTTATCGTCGGAGGAGTTCAACTCATGACAAGGCAAGAGCAGACTGAGAACGCCACACCGATATCCGGCGCGGTGGGGGCCAGCGCGGGTCAAGGGTACGGCGTGGATGCTCCTCAGCCCTCGGCGTCGGCTGGACAAGCTGCTGGGGCGGTAGGGCCGGGGGCATTAGCCGCGGCTGAGATGCCCAAGAAGGGGGGCGAGTTGGCCCCCGGAGACATTGAGACTCTGCGCAGCCTGGTCCAGGTGGCCGGCGGCGTGGATGCCTTGATTCGGTGGCTGCAACTGCATCCTGAACTTGAGAGAGATACGTCTGCCGATCGTTCGTAGATCAGCACTGGTAACTCTGGAGACATCTGAGGAGGAACACGTGGCGCACAAAAAGAAGCACGGTCACCCGGTACCGCCGGGAAATCAGTCCCAAACAGGTCCGCCGAACACGCAAGGCGATACACAGCAGGGTTCGCTGCCGGCCATCGATACAGCCGGCGCTCCCCATGAGCAGGATCCGAAGCGCCGGCTCGGAGACTTCACTGGAGAAGGCGAACACTCGATCCAACAACCGGGCGGGAAGAACGACGCCAACCACTGAGACCGCTGGGCGGAAAAAAGGGACAGACGCGAATGGCATAAAGTTAAGAAGAAATCGAATCACGAAAACACGAAGGAACGAAATCACGAAAGGAGATGAACAGGAAAGTAGCGGCCTCTGCTGCTCCCGAGTTTTTTCGTGATTTCGTCCCTTCGTGTTTTCGTGATGGAATTTGCTCTTCTCTGAATGGCATTCGCGAGATTTGTCGGAATTCGTGTCGTGTTGTTGACCCGACTCTCGCTTAGAATATAGAGCCAAGGCGCAGCCTGATAATACTCGCGGGAGTTCGCGAGGTCTGGTGTTCGGCTTCACTTGGCCTCCATTCCAGGGAGATATCGCTTCATGACCCCACGCCTCATCGCCAGCGCCGCACTGGCCGCGTTCCTGCTCAGCGGCAACTTGCTGGCCTGGGACCCACTGCGATCCGATCAAAAGGAGTCCGCGCCGCCTGAGGAAAAGCTGGAGTTGACGCACGTCACCGTAATGCGACTGACGGACAGCATGCTCAAGGAAGTGACGGAGGGCGTCGTGGTCGTGCAGGAGGCCGGCCGAAACAAGGAGATGATGGCGAAGGTCTACGTCCAGACGTTGCCGGAAGCGAAGAAAGGATCGCTGGTGTCGAAGCCGGGTGCCCATTGCATCCTCGCGGCGGGGCCGGTGCTCGATAACATCTGGCAGGTTGCGGCGCGCAGCCTGGTGCGACGCGGACGAGAGCTGGAGTTCACGATTGTGCTGGCCGATCCACAGAAGGGCAGCCGCGATAAGACCATTCCGGTACGTCATCTGGTTTACACCCCGCTGCATTTGCCGGCAGGAACGTACAAGTTGACGACGACCTGGCTGTTCCTCGAATCGCTTCCCGACGGCAAGCCGGCCAAGGCGAAGCCGTTGTCGTATTCGTGTGAGTTCACCCGCGGCGAACGGCCCGCACCGAAGGACGCGCAAGAGAGTGGCTCGACGGATCCGAAGGGCCTGATGTTGACGGCCCGCCTGATCGCCAAGGGAAAGTCCTACCCGCTGGACCTGGACGGCAAGACGCCGGAGCAATTTCGCAAGCTGCTTGAAGAAGCCAAGTCCAAGGGAGGCCCCCTGCCCGCGCCTCCGGTCGTCGATCTGGTTCTGGAACTGCGCTATACAGGGACTTACGGTACGGAACTCAATGTCTGTCTCGGCAAAGGTGATATCGGCCCAGTCAACGGCTTGACGTTGGATCTCAAAGGCCCAGGCGCCCTCAGCGCCAGCTTCGCCAACGCACGAGGAGCGCGGGTCTCACCGACCATCGTGAAGTTGGTGGCCGGGAGGACCCACAAAGTCCCCCTTGGCAAGCTGGAGGTGTACGATGGCAGGACCACGCAATCGTGCTACTGGACCCAGCCGGGAGAATATACGCTCGTCGTGAGCTGTGGCGTAGTCGAAGGAGGAGAGAAAGGATTTTGGAAGCCAGCGGGCAAGGTCACAAGCGCCCCGATCACGCTCAAGGTCGGCGGCCCGAAGGCCGATCCCCCCGCTCCGAAGACTCCTCGTCGCGGCTGACCCGCATCAAGAAGAATTGCTCGTCCATAGCGCTTCAAGTACGCTCAGACAGGTGCCGGTGGTGAACCCCGCCAGCAGTCGCGCTGCCTTGACTCCAGGCCCTCGTCCCTCCAGAGTGGAGTCCGCCAATCCCCAGGGACTCCCGATGACACTTCCGACAAGGGCCAGGCCATGACCGACGGCATGAACTTCGAGGCAAGCTCCGATTTGCCCGCGACGGAATCCCCTCCGAGCGTGACATGCGATGCGCCTTCGCAGCAGGAAAAGCCCTCTTCACGCGAAGATCGCTCATCTCTCTGCATCCCCGGCTACGAGGTCCTGGAGGAACTGGGGCGCGGCGGCATGGGCGTCGTCTACAAGGCCCGGCAGATCAAGGCCGGCCGACTCGTCGCCCTCAAGGTGATCCTGGCCGGCGCCCATGCCGGGAATGGCCTGGCGCGTTTCCGGACCGAGGCGGAGGCGGTTGCCCGGCTGCAGCACCCGAACATCGTTCAGATTTATGAAGTCGATGAGCACGAAGGCTTGCCCTTTTTCTCGCTCGAATTCTGCGCTGGCGGTAGCCTGGACCAGAAACTGCACGGCGAGCCGCAGCAGCCCGCTGAAGCGGCGCGACTGGTCGAAACGCTGGCAAGAGCGATGCAGACGGCGCATCAGCAAGGCATCATCCACCGCGACCTGAAGCCGGCCAACATCCTCCTGGCGAGCGGGGTGTCTTGTGTAAACCCCGGTTCCGAAACACCGGGGTTTACACAAGAC
>JBBRIK010000522.1:0-4993 GCA_038221045.1 Gemmatales bacterium | reverse complement strand
TGCCTGGCTGAAGGGGGGACGCTGCGAGCGCAGAATGAACCGGGCGAGTTTCTGCCTCCCGATCAATTTTACTTCTCGACGGGAGTCACGTTCATGCGCCGGCAGAGACTGCGGTCCGCTGTCGTGAGTGTACTTGATCCGGGCGTCAGCACCACCACCCGACAAACACGGCTCTTCAACGTGATGGGACACGATGGCGATCCCGATGGGGAGGAGACCGTCGCCGAACTGACCTCTATATCCGCCTTGATTCCCGGAACTGTGAACGTGACGACGAGAACGTTTCCCGATACGGGGACTCAGCCGCCCGCCGGCTCGCCGACCTTCGGTGATTTCGAGCAGGTTCACCCGAAATTCGGCAGCGGTCTGAGAATGACCCTGGGATACCGCATCGGCGATGGGGCTGTGGAGGTCAGCGGCTTCTTTCTCTCCAGAAGGGAAAGTCAATCCCAGGTGGCCTCGTCACAACTTCCGGGAGTTTCCGAAACGATCGATACTCCGGTCCTGAATCAGGCGGCCATTAGAAGGGCGTTCGACCCGGAAAACGATGGGGACGCCCGCGTCGATTCCGTTGGCTCCACGACCCTGAACGTCACCCCCAGTACGAACCGGCTTGATCTCCCCTTCTTCAACGCTCCCGCCGGCTTCCGCGGCACTAATGGACTGTGGCTCCAGGCAGATAGGGTCCTGCTACGCCTCGAGAACACCCTGGGCAACATCGAGTTCAATTATCGCACGGCGGGAGGCGAGGCAGGCCTTGAGGGCTTGGCTCTCGTGCAAATCTATGGAGTCCGTTACTCCGATGCGAAGGAACGATTCTCATTGCTCACCGTGGACGATGTGATCGCAACTCCCACGACCACCGCGCTGTATCAGGTCGAAGCCCACAACCACATCGTTGCCCCTCAGGTCGGCCTGGAACTGCGTGACGTACTGGTGCCGTCGGTGTTAACCCTCAGTGCAACCGCCAAGGCGGCCTGGGGCCTTAATGAATTGACGCGAACCGCCCTGCTGCGGCGAGGAGACGGCCTCGTCGGCTTCAAAGGCACTCACTATCACGAGGGCTTCGCCCAGGTGTACGAGTTGGGGGCAATGGCGGAGTTCAACTTTTTCGACCGCGTCCATTTGAACGCGGGCTACAACGCGCTGGTGATGCTGGGAGTAGCCCAGGCCGCCGAACAGGTCGATTACAATCTCTCGCACACGTCTGGACGCGCACGGAACAACGGCCATCTCTTCTACGCGGGCCCCTCTCTGGAACTCGCTTTCACGTTCTGAGAGAGGTTCGTTCCCCGCTATTGAAGAGGTGAGCCGGGAGCGTCAGCAACCGGAGTGATGTGAAGACTCCGGTCGCTGACGAGATCGTCCAGCTTTGGTTTGCCAGAAAAATCGATAACAAGACCTCCTAGAAGGCCTGGCATCGTCTCGGTTGGCCGCCGTCGTTGCGAGTGGGCCTTTTCCACCCAGGAGATCCCGGCTGAATGACCTGCAAAGGTTGCCTCCTCACCTTGGGGTAGCTGCTAAGGTCAACCTCGGCGAACGACAAAAGTTGCTCGAACTCGTCATGAGCATGGACCGTCGTGGACTCAAGTTACTCGAAGTGCTTTCCCGCATCACCTCGTCCGATGTGCCAGCCGCAAAAAGAGAACAGGCTTTGAGGCACATCGACTGGGATCCCGCATTGCGCAACACTAATCGCTGGCATGACCGAATTATAGCTGCCTTGCGCATCGAAGGTCGTCCCGCAAGGAAGAAAGAACTGGAGAAGCTTGAGCAAGAAATGGAAACCCTGAAGAAAACGACTCCAAAAGCGGAGACTTTGCTCAAACGAATTCTTGACACCGGTAAGGCCGACAGCGATCTGGACAAGACGATCGGCGACTTCCTGGTCAGTACGTTCGTCCCGACAGTCCATCAGGATCACGAAGGTGCAGATCGGTGTGAGCAGACGCGCCGAAACGTGCTGGTTGCATTTGCCCTTGCTTCACATCAGCGCGATAACGGAGCTTATCCAAAACAGTTGTCCGAACTGGCGCCGAAGTATCTCGCGGAGGTTCCGAACGACCTCTTCTCCGGCAAGGCGCTGATCTATCGGCCTGCCGAGAAGGGCTACATACTTTACAGTGTCGGAGTCAACGGCAAGGACGAAGGGGGACGCTGGGATGACGACGATCCGCCTGGAGACGACCTTCGTGTCCGCATCCCGTTGCCCGAATGGAAGCGAAGGAACTGACGCGATCGGTGGTAGGTCCCGCGCGACGAGCGAAACCGAGGAACAGGTCCGGCTCGGCTCGCCGGACCTACTTCGCCAGTAGGTCCATTCATTCCCTGAAGGATCCAGGGCGAGGTGAGGGAGGGGACCCCTTCGTACAATACCGGCATGATGGAAGGCCTCAACGAATTGCTCCGTGTTCAGAACTGCCCGACCCTGGACAGTGCCACCCTGCTACTCGCGTTCAACGGCTGGATGGACGGCGGCGACGTCTCCACCGGCACGGTGCGCGGGCTGGTCGATCTGCTTGCCGCCCGCCCGGTGGCCGAGATCGACCCCGACCCATTCTGCGTCTGCAACTTTCCCGGCTCGATGGAGGTGGCCGCCCTGTTCCGCCCCGCCCTCAAGATCGAGGACGGCCTGGTCACGTCTCTGGTAATGCCCGCCAACGTCTTCCACTGCCATGAACCGGCCCGTCTCTTCCTGTTTCTCGGCCGGGAGCCACACCTGCGCTGGCGGACCTTCGCCGACTGCGTTCTGGAGTTCGCCCGCCGCGCGGGCGTCAAGCGGCTCCTGTTCGTCGGCTCGTTCGGGGGGTCGGTGCCGCACACCCGCGAGCCACGCCTGCATGTGGTCTGCTCGGAAGCCAGGCTGCTGCCGGAGATGGAGAAGTACGGCGTGCGGCGCATCGGCTACGAAGGCCCCGGCTCATTCGCCAGCTATCTGCTGACCCGTGCGCCGAGGGCAGGGCTGGAGATGACGTCGCTGGCGGCCGAGATCCCCGGCTACCTGCAAGGCCGCAACCCGGTCAGCATCGAGGCGGTGACCCGCCGGCTGTGCCAGATCCTCCGGCTGCCGCTGGACCTCGCGCCGCTCCGGGCCGAGAGCACCGAATGGGAAGTAGAGGTCTCCCAGGCCGTCGAGGAAGACGCGGAGTTGGCTCGCAACGTCCGCCGTCTGGAAGAGGCGTACGACGAGGACCTGCTGCGGAGGGCGGAGGGCGACGTCTGAGGCCCTCAGGCCGGCTCAAGGATGTGCAACTGAACCTTCAGGACCATCTCCTTCACCCGCATGCGATACGCCCCCATGTGAGGCGCTGTCAGATGCGTCTGGAGCGCCGCTAGGTCGCTCCACTGCTCGACAATCGTGACCACATCTTCGCGCACGGGAGCCTGAGCGCCAATCGTCGTGGCGACATCGACCGTTGGCCCATAGGCGAGGCAGCCCGTCTCTGCTTGCACCAGCGGCACCAGTTTGTGAAACTCGGCGAGGAATGCCTCGCGCTTGCCTATTACCACTTCGATGGTCGCGATTACATGGATCATCGTCTCTCCCAATTGCGTCTCGGAGTCGTCGCAAGGATCATCTACGCCGCGAACGAGCGCTCGAACAGTCTCGTGGACGAATTCATCAAATTCTCCCGACAACGTGGCTAGTTCGTCCCCTTCAGACGAGTTACAATCTTCCTGCGATTCGCGAAACTCGCTCTCCACTACTTCGAGGATGCCTCTCATGATCCAGATCAGCGGCAAGGCGCTGGGGCGGAAAAAGCCGCTCTTCGCGGATTGGTCCATCCCATACCCACCAGACATCGGCGAGGGCGAGGGCGACGGCGACGGCGACTCGCTCACCCTGCGCGACCTCATCACCCGCATCGTCCGCGCCGAAGTGACGGCCTTCAAGCAGCGCCAGCAGGAACGCAAGCTGCTCCACACCCTCACCGCCGGCGACATAGAGAAGGGCGTCGTGCGCGGCAAGATTGACAGCGGCGGACGCAACGAACGCCAGCCGGGCGATGAGGAAGAGTCCGTCGCCATCGCTCTCGAAGCCTTCGAGGACGGACTCTTTCTCGTCATCCTCGACGAGCAGGAACAGAAGCAACTCGATCAGCAGGTGTTCCTCAAGGACGACAGCCGAGTCACCTTCGTCCGTCTCACCATGCTGGCGGGAGGCTGAGCCATGCTGCACCCCGACAAGGCGCGCGAACAACTCGAACCGCACAAACTCAAGGACGGCGGACGACATCGCGTCGTCGCCCTGAAGAAGTTGCCGAAGGAGCTATCCGCGACCGGGCTCGCGCTGCTGGGCCGCAATCCCAAGGGCGGCAACATTCAAAACTGGAGAAAGGTGGAGAAGGCTCAGGAACGAGCGATCCGCACTCTCGACGAAGCCTCAGCACGCGATCGTCTGCGCGTCTTCACCTGTCTCTTTCCGAAGCTCGCCGATGCGATGGAGGCGACCTGGCAACTCCTTCAGCGCATGCCCTATCAGATCGGCTATCAACGCAAGGCTTTCCGCGCTCCCAACGATCCCACTCTCACGCGCTCGCGCCGCGAAAGCTGGCTCGTATCATTGATCAACAAACTCGCGGAGTACAAGAGCGACATCTTGACCCCGAACTGGATCGCTGCCTGGACGTCCTACCTCGGCTACGGTGTTGCGGACGAGGTTGGCTACCTCCTCGCCGCCGTCATCGATCGCGGCGGCCCGGAAGGCGACGAGATCTTCGAGATCCTCAAGGACTCCGCCAAGGGGGAACATGAGACCGGCGCGATGGGCCGGCACGTCACACGTGCCTTGCTCGTCGCCGCACGTCCAGACGGCTGGGAGTTCATGGAGAAGATGCTCCTCGCCGCCCAGCGTCAGGAGGGGCTGCGCCAGGCCATTCTCGAAACCATCGACGCGGCGCATCCGCAAGCGTTCCGCCGCATGGTCCAACTGATTCTCGATCAGAACCTCATCCGCTTCAGTTCCGTCGTTCGAGCCGTTGACGTCTGGTTC
>JBBRIK010000521.1:0-5000 GCA_038221045.1 Gemmatales bacterium | reverse complement strand
GCGTTCCAAACCCCCATCCCCCCCGGGCGCCCCGGGCCGCGGGCCCCCGGCCCACACCCCCCGCGCCCCGCCCCCCCCCCGCCCCCCCGCCCCCCGCGCTCGGATCGTCGTCCCGACAATGGGCTTCCCGAAGACATTCGCGAACACATGCGGCTCATGTGCGACATCATCGCCCTGGCCTTCCAGACCGACAAGACACGCGTCGCCACGCTGCTGTTGTGCCGCGATCTGTCTGGACTCTTCTATCCCTTCCTCGACGTTCGCACCGCCCATCATCCAACCTCGCACGACGACGGTTCCGACGCCTACGAACGGGTGACACGCTATTACGTCAGCCAACTGGCATACCTCGCCAGCCGTCTGGCGAAGATGCCGGAGGGAGAGACGACCGTCCTCGACAACTCGTGTCTGATGTTCGTCTCGAATATGTGGTCGGGCAGCCGGCACGATTCGGGCAAACTGCCCGTGCTGCTCGTGGGCGGCCTGGGAGGCAAACTCGCCACCGGCCGCGTCCTCGATTACACAGGACGCGGCGATGACAACCGCAAGCTTTGCAGTCTGTATCTCTCGTTGATGAATCGCATGGGCGTGAAAGCCGAGCGGTTCGGAGATGCCAGGGCGCAGTTGGCTGGACTGTGACGGTGGTCCGGAAACTGAGACGAGGGAACGGTGATGGCGTTCTTCGCCTGGCAATCCATCGACGCCAGCGCCTATCAAGTGGCGCTTGCGCTGACCGACGCTGCGGCATGCAGGCCGGCAGCCGTTGACGAGGCAGTCCCGGATGAGGCGGATTTGCTGCCGGGTCTGGGGGATGGAGCCGGGGCGCTGTTTCTGGCTGATGGGATATGGGTTGCCCTGGCGCGCTGGACGGATCACCTCGGCCGCAAACACCGCTATGTCGAAGGAGTCTCGGCAACCCCTGCCACACAGGACCATCGCTTCATTAATGGAGCGCCTCCAGTCGGACCTGCTGAGACAGCCGCTTTGCGGGTAATCGCCCCAGAACGCATCGTGCTGAAGAACAGGACGAATCTGGTTGCCATCTGCGACTGCGGGGTTATCGGTCGGCCGGAGGCGCTGGGTTGGATGGGCGACTGCTGTGGCCCGTGCTTTGACGCCGAGAACGAAGGGAGAGCGCGGCCACCGGCACGGGCGTTCCGAGCGCACCAAAGTGAGATCACTGGACTCGCAGTAACGCCTGGAGGCCGGGTACTCTCGGGATCCTGGCGCGAGTCTCTCTTGTGGCTGTGGCGTCCCAAAACCGGTGAACGTACCGCCTTGATTCCCGAAGGGATTGAGGATGGTATTCACGGGCTTGTCGTCCTGCCGGACGGCAAGACGGCCATCGTCGGGTACAAAAAAGATCGGCAGCTCATCTGGTGGAACCTCATGAGCCGGACAGAACTCCACCGCCTGCGCCACCATGACGAAATCTTCGATCTGATCCTCTCCCCGGATGGCGAACGCTTGGCTATTTCCGGGGACCATGTGCCATACCTGATGGATCTGAAGACCCTGCGCTCGACGCCCGGTGAAGAGGACCTGGACAACCTGGCCTTCGACCACGATTGCCGCACCCTTTACGCGACCAATACTGAGAGCGCGAGCATCTTCGGGGTCAATCTTGAGGATGGCGAAGGGTTCGACACGGGCCTGGAACTAGGCGGGGGTGAAGAGGAAGGTGTCTGGAACAGCGCATTCGTCGCTTCACCGACCGAGCACCTGCTGGCAGTCGCCGAGTACATGCCTCGCCGGCTGCGCCTGGGTAACCCGAAGACGGGCCGCTGGGTACGGAAGCTCGAGCGGTCCAAGGCCGACGTCTCGTCCCTGGCGTTCAGCCCGGACGGCAAGACGCTGGCTGCCGGGGACAATGTGGGTCAGGTCACTTTCTGGGACGTCGCATCCGGACGGCGGCGGTTGACGGTGCAGACACTGGGCTACCGTGTGGGCCGGCTGGCTTTCAGCCACGGGGGAAAGATCCTCGCGGTTGGCGACGACCAGGGGATGATCCGTCTGTTGCCGTGGCGGCGTCTGTTGCGGAGCTGAGGCGAATCCCCGCAGCTACACAGACCTCCATTCTGGGTGTGCGACGACAGGACTGTGAACCGAGCCGATACCAACGCCAGCGGCTCGCAGGAACGTTCGGCGGTTCAGCAGCGGCATGGTGGGAATCTCTCCTGGTAGGTCCGGCGAGCCGAGCCGGACTGTGCCCCGGTGCCGCTCGGCTCGCGGCACCTACTTGTTCAGAAACACCCGGTTCTGCACGACGTCATGCACGAGCGACAAAATGGCAAGCATCATCGTCGCTCAGCGAGCCGGCACACGACGCGAAAGCCGATGTTGTCGCTTCTCATCGTTGGCGCGCCCGGATCGAACGCGACGGCCGTGCAGTGGAAGGCCCCGGAGCGCCACGAGCCGCCACGCATGACCGGCTCGCGTTCCTCTCCCGTCGCCTCATCGATGCGACGGTCGGCGCACCACTCCCAGACGTTGCCGAGCATGTCGTACAGGCCCCAGGCGTTCGGCATCAGCTTCGCGACCGGCTGGCGTCCTCGTCCCTGCGCTTCATGCTTCGGATTGGGCGTATAGGTGACGTTGAACCAGCTATTTTTCTCCTGCGCTTTGTCTGTATCGCCGAAGTAGCGCGTGGTGGCCGTGCCGGAGCGGGCGGCCCATTCCCACTGCGCCTCCGTCGGCAGAGCATAGACGCGCCCTGCCTTCTTCTCCTCGAGACGCTCCGACAGCCAGGTACAGAATTCGCGGGCGTCGTTCCATGAGAGCATCGCGGCAGGGCGGTCGTCCGCGTTGAACGCCTCCTCCGCGCCGTCGATTTTGTGTCCCGGTTTGAAGCGGCGATACTGACCCAGCGTCACCTCGGTCGTACCAATGTGGTATCCCTTCGACAGCGCGACGCGATAGCGGCTGCCGTTGGGACCCATCTCGAATCGGCCTCCCGGAATCAGCACCAGTTTCATCCCGAGACTGTTGGTGAACTGCTCCTCGACGGACAACGCCTTCGCCCACTCCTGACGGAGCGCGACCGCTTTCTCCGCATCGAACGGCAAGCGCGGCAGTTCCGGCTTTCGCGCCGGCTCTGCCGCGATCAGCGCTCCCAGAAGACCGGAAAGCAAGGCCAGCGAGAAACGACGCATGATTGCTTCTCCAGCACGGATCGAACCTCTTCGGGAAAGGATAGGAAGGCTCAACTCAGATTGCAGCGGCACAATTAGTTGACTTTCAATTATTTGACGTGTAAAATAATAAGCACACGGAGGAGGACCGATGGGACGCAGCCGATTGCAAGACGAGTTGAGAAAGAAGAAGCCGTTCGAGGTGCCCGAGGTCGAGGCCCATCTGAGCCTCGTCCGCACCAGCGACCGCTTGCAGACGCGTTTCCTGCGGCTGTTCCGCGAGCAGGGTTTGACGCCGGCCCAGTACAACATTCTCCGCATTTTGCGGGGCGAGGGCCGGCCGATGAAGTGCATGGAGATTGCCGGCCGTACCGTCACTGAAGTACCGGGAATCACCGGCCTGATCGACCGCCTCGAAAAAATCGAACTCGTCCAGAGGGAGCGCTCTCAGGAAGATCGCCGTGAGATTTTCGTGGCCATCACTCCGAAGGGCCTCGCCATGCTGGCCGCTCTCGATGAGCCGGTCCTGCAACTGCATCGCGCCTTACTCGGCCATCTCACGCGCGACGAACTCGATGAACTGATTCGGCTGCTTGAAAAAGCTCGAGCGCCGCTGGAGGGAGAACTATCATGATCCGCATTCGACAAGCGAACGAGCGCGGCCACGCCGATCACGGCTGGCTCGACACCTATCACAGCTTTTCCTTTGCCGACTACGTCGATCCCCGGCACATGGGCTTCCGTTCGCTGCGTGTGCTGAACGAAGACCGCGTCGCCCCAGGCGAAGGGTTCGGCATGCATCCGCACCGCGACATGGAAATCGTGACGTATGTCCTCGACGGCGCGCTGGAACACAAGGACAGCCTCGGCACCGGCTCGACGATCCGGGGAGGCGACCTTCAGCGCATCACGGCGGGGACAGGCGTCTGGCACAGCGAGTTCAATCCCTCGACGAACGAGCCGGTCCATCTGGTGCAGATCTGGCTGCTGCCGGAACGCAAGGGCCTGACGCCGGGCTACGAGGAGAAGACCTTCGCCGTGAAAGAGGACGGCAACGGCTTGCGGCTGGTCGCCTCACGCCAGGGGGAGGATGGATCGCTGACGATTCATCAGGATGTGGCACTGTTCCTGGGCAAACTGAAGGAGCCGGCCACGCATTCGCTCGTCGAGGGCCGGCACGCCTGGGTTCAGGTGCTGCGGGGGAATGTGGAAGTGAATGGCCAGCGTCTGGAGGCAGGCGACGGCGCGGCCGTCAGCGAGGAACGGGAATTGACGCTGCGGCCGGAGCAGTTCGCTGAGGTCTTGCTGTTCGACCTCGCCTGAAATACGATCCGTGAATTCCAAGAAGGAGACGCCGACATGAAACTGCTGCAAGGAATCCTGAGTCTGGGCGGACGAGTGATGCTGTCCGCCATCTTTCTCCTGGCCGCCGTGGGCAACAAGATCCCCCACTACGATGACACTCTCAAACTCATGGAATCGAAGGGTATCCCGCAGCCCTCGATCCTGCTTCCTGGGGCCATCGCCTTCCTGATTGTCGGCAGTCTGTCGGTCATCGTCGGTTTTAAGGCGCGGTTCGGCGCTTTTCTGCTGGCCGTCTTTCTCGGCATGGCCACCTACTACTTCCACGACTTCTGGAACCTTCCCGAAGATCAGCAGAGGGACCAGATGACGAACTTCATGAAGAACGCCGGGCTGTTCGGGGCGATGCTGTTCATCATGGCCAACGGGGCGGGTGCCATGAGCATCGATAAGTGCCGGGAATGTAAAAACCCACCCGCGTGACCTGTCTTGCCGCGTTCGGCGTTTCAGGAACCTGCAAATCCGCAAACGGCAATACAACATCTGTTCCCCCCCGGAGTGAACAGC
>JBBRIK010000520.1:0-5014 GCA_038221045.1 Gemmatales bacterium | reverse complement strand
CTACCGCTGACGCGGCTCGGTTCGCCGGGACGAGTTCGTTTTCATTCGTCCATGTGATGGCCTTCGATTCGCGGCCGTTCGGCGAACAGGCCGGCCAGACGCCGAGCCAGTGCGGTCATGAACTCCGTCTTGAAGGCCTGCGGTGGAGTGTCGGAATCGACCGCCTTGTTGCCGCCCTGTGCTTCCGGCGGATAGCTGAACAGGATTTCCTTCGCGCCGAGGTCGTGCTCTTCGGGCTTCTTGACGTCGATCAGATTGACTTTGACGTTGGCCTGACCGCGATAAAACGTCCCCAGAGTTCCCGGCTGGTACATCGACATTTCGCCGATCTCGATGTAGACGACGTAGTCGGCCTTGAGCTTCTTGCCGATCGCTTGCAGGTCCAGTTGCATCGATTCCAGTTCGGGATGCTGGCGCTTGTATTCCTCGATCTTGAGCGGATTGATGATGGTGATGGTCTCTTCGTTGTCGGCGGCGAGTTTCCGCAACTGAACGGTCATCATGCGGGCGAGGTCATTATCCGCGTGCAGGAATTCGTTGCGGGTATCGAGGCCCATCGAAGTGAGGATGGCGACCTTGACTTCCTTCTTCTTATCCGCGCTGGTGAGCTTGAAATACTCGGCCTTCTCCTTTGGCACTGTCTGAGGGAAGAGGAACGGCAGCATGAGCGGATTGCAGCCGCCTCCCAGGGCGATCAGCCCCAGCAGCAGAAGAAAGCGGCGCCAGAAAGTAGACATGGTCTCTCCTCCTTGAGAGGAATGGTCAGTGGTCAGAAGCTAGTTGCCAGTTGTCAGTTGTCAGTTGTCAGTTGTCAGTTGTCAGTTGTCAGTTGTCCCCAAGGGTTCACACCCCTGGCGGCGACGGGCAACGGGCAACTGGCAACTTTTCACAAAAGCACTATCGCCCAGCGAAGCAGGAGCAGCCCCAGAAAGATTGACACGATCCAGATGAGCGCGTATTCCAGCGACCGGACGAAAAACAGTCGTCCGCGGATGAGACTGATCAGCGCCCACGGAAGGACGACGAGAAGAAAGCCGGCCAGCGCCATTCCGACGCCGTTGGCGCGAAAGGAATTGATCACGTCGCCGCGCATCAGCAGCGCGAAGCTGGTCGTCATGCCGCACGAGGGACAGGGCTTGCCCGTGAGGCTCTTGAAAGTACATTCCGGGAGGCCGAGCTGACGGTGCGTCTCCATCAAGTACGGCCGGCCTTCCGCATCGTAGGGATTCACATAGATCGCCGTTGCGAAAAGAGCCAGCAACACGGCGGCGATGGCCACCAGCGCCAGGCGCACCTTCCAGGTCAGCAAGGGTCTGCCCCCCGGCGTTTCAGTCAAACGATCATCGGTCGATGGCAAATGAGGCGGCACGATAGCAATCCCCTCCCCTGATGCAAGCCCACTTTTGGCGTCGCGGGGAGGGAATTCCGGACCGCTCACGGTCCTTCGCTCGCCCGCGCTTCCCCCCTCGCCTCTCTTGACGCCGTTGGGTCGATCATCTCCGCCGCGACGTCATGCACATGGTCCAGGGCCTCCTGCAACTGCAGGCGATAGGCCTCGAGAGCAGCCCGATTCGCGTCCGCCGGCACATGGATCGGCTCGCCGCCAACGCACTGCACTTTCCCGGCCAGCCGGGGAATGACGAGACGATCCCAGGATCGCAGCCGCCATGCCCCACGATAGCCGACGCCCAGCGGCACAATCGGCAAGCCGCTCTTCGCCGCCAGATAGATGACGCCCGGCTTCACCTCGTGCAGGGGTCCGTGCGGTCCGTCCGGAGTGACAGCGAGGTTCACATGGCCCTTCTGGCGGAGCATCTGGCGCACGGCCCGGATGCCGCCCCGTGTCGAGGAGCCGGCCACGGATTTCATGCGCAGATGCCGGCTGGCTTCCGTGATGAGCCGGCCATCGGCATGTTCGCTGATCAAGGCGCACAGGTGAGGCCCGCCATAGTGGGCCGTCAGCACCGCGACGTCGTGATGCCAGAGGGCGTATAGAAACGGTCCCGAGGCGTTGCCCTGTCGCGGCTCGACGTCCAGCGAAGTCAGGTTGCGGTAGCGAACGCTGAGGGTCCCCACCCAGCGGCGCATCAGCCAACTCAGGCCTAACCCCGCGACCTTCCGCACGGCAGGATGACGAATCTTCAGCATCATGAGACCTCCTTGTCCCTTCAGTAGCTGTCAGTTGTCAGTTGTCAGTGGTCAGTTGTCGGAAAAGAAAGAAAACGGTTTGGAGGGCCGCGACGAATTCATTTCTGACAACTGACCACTGACCACTGACCACTGACAACTACTCTGGCCATTCGCCGCTGAACACCTCGACGGCCGGCCCCGTCATGTACACATGATTGTCTTTTTCCGACCACATCAGTTCCAGATCGCCGCCGGGCAGATGGGCTAGCAATTCCCGGCCCGTGCGTCCACTCAGAACGCCGGCCACACAGACAGCGCAGGCTCCCGTGCCACAGGCCAGGGTGATGCCGCTGCCGCGCTCCCAGGTCCGCATCGTCACTTCGGAAGCAGAATGAACCTCAACGAAGTGGACGTTGATACGCTTGGGGAAGAGCGGTGAATTCTCCAGCGGCGGCCCTGCCTGCTCCAGAGGCACCTTCGCGACGCTGCTGCAATAAAGAACCGCGTGCGGATTGCCCATCGACACACAGGTGACGCGCGGATCCAGGTTGCAGTCGGCGAACCCCGCCGCCAGTTCCGGCAACGGATGATTGACGAGGCGCGCTCCAGACAGCGTCGTTGGAATGCGTTCTGCTTCGAGGATGGGTTCGCCCATATCGACGCGGACGCGCACCACCTTGCCGGCTTTGGCTTCGAGTTGCAGAGTGAGAATGCCGCGTCCGGTCTCGATGGTGAGGGTGTTCTTCACCGCGATGCCATGATCGTAGACGAACTTCGCGACGCAGCGAATGCCATTGC
The DNA here is from genome assembly GCA_038221045.1 of Gemmatales bacterium. Taxonomy (GTDB): domain Bacteria; phylum Planctomycetota; class Planctomycetia; order Gemmatales; family Gemmataceae; genus JBBRIK01. Next base: position 2,086 of record JBBRIK010000520.1, on the reverse strand, counting down.
CGCACATTTCCGCCTCGCTGCCGTCGGCGTTGAACATGCGCATGCGGGCGTCAGCACGATCCGAGGGGCAGATGAGGATGAGGCCATCGCTGCCGATGCCGAAGTGCCGGTCGCTGATGACCTTGCTCAGTTCGCCAGGGTTCTTCGGCGGCGGCTGGCGAATGCAATCGACGTAGACATAGTCGTTGCCCAGACCGTGCATCTTTCGGAATTGCATATCATTCCCACTCAATCGTCGCGGGCGGCTTCGACGAAATGTCGTAGACGACGCGATTGACGCCCTTGACGCTATTGATGATACGCGTCGAAATCTTCGCCAGCAAATCGTAGGGCAGGTGCGCCCAGTCGGCCGTCATGAAGTCGTCGGTCTGCACGGCCCGCAGCGCGATGACGCGCTCATAGGTCCTGCCGTCGCCCATGACGCCGACCGACTGCACCGGCAGCAGCACCGAGAAGGCCTGGGCCGTCTTGCGATACCAGCCCGATTGCTTCAGTTCGTCGAGCAGGATGGTGTCCGCCTGGCGCAGAATGGCCAGCACCTCCTCGGTGATCGGTCCCAGACAGCGCACGGCGAGGCCAGGGCCGGGGAAGGGATGCCGCCAGACAGTCGCCTCGGGCAAGCCCAGAGCCAATCCCAGTTGGCGGACCTCGTCCTTGAACAGGTCCCTGAGAGGTTCGATCAACTCAAAGCCCAGTTCCTTTGGCAGCCCGCCGACGTTGTGGTGCGTCTTGATGTTGGCGGCCGGGCCGTCGAGGGAACCGCCGCTCTCGATGACGTCAGGGTAGAGCGTTCCCTGGGCGAGAAAGTGGGCGTTCTCGATGTGGCGGGCCTCGTCCTTGAAGACGTCGATGAAGACGTGGCCGATGATTCTTCGTTTTTCCTGCGGATCGCTGACGCCGGCCAGGGCCGTGAGGAAGCGCTCGCGGGCGTCGGCCATGTGCAGATCGGCCTGGAAGTTGTCGCGGAAGGTGCGGCGCACGGAATCCTGCTCGCCCTGGCGCAACAGGCCGTTATCGACGAAGATGCACGCGACCTGCTGGCCAATGGCCTTGACCAGCAAGGCCGCCGTCACGGAGGAATCGACGCCGCCCGAGAGACCGCAGATGACGCGACGAGAGCCGACCCGGGCGCGGATGTCCTCGACTGTGCGCTCGATGAACGAGGTCATCTTCCACAGTCCCTGACAGCCGCAAATGTCGTAGAGGAAGTTGTGCAGGATGCGTTTGCCTTCCGGCGTGTGACTCACCTCGGGATGGAACTGAAGACCGAAGATCGGGCGGCTGCGATGACGCACGGCCGCGACGGGACAGGTGGGAGTCGTCGCCAGGGATTTGAACTCGTCGTTGACGTCGTGGACCTGATCGCCGTGGCTCATCCAGACCTGCGTATCGAGCGGCACGTCCTTGAACAGGCAATCGGAACTGGTGACGTACAGATGCGCCCGGCCATATTCACGGCTAGAGGACGGAAGGACCTTTACGCCGAGCGCCTGACAGGCCAACTGCATGCCGTAGCAGATGCCCAGGACGGGGATGCCAAGGTCAAAGATCTTCGGATCGCAGCGCGGCGCGCCGGCCTGGTAGACGCTGGCGGGACCACCGGAGAGGATGAGGCCATTCGGCTTCAGAGCGGCAATACGGTCCGCCGACAACTCGTGGCGAACGATCTGACAGAAGACGTTCTGCTCGCGGACGCGCCGGGCGATGAGTTGGCCATACTGCGAGCCGAAGTCGAGAATCAGGATGCGTTCGCTTTCCGGCGCGAGTGCCGGTTGCAGGGCTTGCGCCGTCATGGAACGTGGCCCCTTTCCGAACCAGTGTCGTCCGACAAGCGAGAAAGAAGAGATTATGATATTCGAGCGTTCTCGATCTTCCAAGAGCGCCGCCAGGGGTTTACACCCCTGGCTATTAACGGTCGCCCCTTTGGGGCTGAAGAGAAGAATGTTGACGGCTGACCTCGGACCAGGGGTTTACACCCCTGGCTATTGACGGTCGCCCCTTTGGGGCTGAAGGCAAAACCTGAAAGGGCGGCCGGTATTAGTCAGGGGTCAATCCCTGATTTGAAGGCGATCCTGGTCGTTCTTGT
>JBBRIK010000519.1:0-5016 GCA_038221045.1 Gemmatales bacterium | reverse complement strand
CCTCGACAAGGACGTGACGGTGTTGGTGTGGGGCGAATTCGGCCGGACGCCGCGTATCAATCCCATGGGCGGACGCGACCATTGGCCGCAGGTCGGCTGCGCCTTGCTCTCCGGCGGCGGCATGAAGACGGGCCAGGTGATCGGCTCGACCAACGCCTACGCCGAGCATGCGAAGGATCGTCCGGTGCATTTCCAGGAGGTGTTCGCCACGCTCTATCACAACCTGGGGCTCGATCCGCGCACGCACACCGTCAGCGACCTGTCCGGCCGGCCTCAGTATCTCGTCGATGATCCGTATGCGCCGATGCCGGAGTTGGTGTGAGAACAATCTTTCGGCGACGCGCCGGGAGTATCGACGTGAACGAAGTGGATGTTCAACGAGGGATGCTCATGATGCGAAGATTCGCTGTTGCGGGGGCACTGCTCGCCCTCGTCCTGTTCGTCGGGACCGGAACGGCTGCCGACAAGCCGCAGAAAAACCAGATGGTCAAGGGCACGATCAAGAGCGTGGACACCGTCAAGAACGTGCTGGTCGTGGATCAGAAGGTGAAGAACGAAGTCGTCCAGCGCGAACTCGACATCTCGGACACGACGGAGTTCGTCATCACGAGCGACGCCGGCAAGAAGGAAGTCGTCGGCAAGGACGGCTTGGCCCTGCTCGAGGGCAAGGAAGGTTCATCGGTGACGGTGAAGTGCGACAAGGACGTGAAGGTCCTCAAAGTGACGGTCACGATCAAGAAGAAGTAGCCCGACGCGAAACGCCCTGCGGTGAGCAACCACGCGGGTGTTCTCCTCAGGGCGGTCATTTCTCCACGAATTCCAGGCTTTCTACCTCCATTCGGATCGTCCCCGGATAGACGAGGTGTCCCCTTTTTTCCTTTGAGGCCGTGAAGTAAGATAGTAAGGAAATGGGTCAGTTCAGGGATTCCTCATGGCTGCGGCAGCAATTACTCCACGAGTGCGGATCCTGGCTCTCTGTGATGAGGTTCTGCCCAGTGACCTCGAAATCGACGTGTTTACCCTTGAGGCTGTTCGTCAGCACGTCATCGCCGAGAGGTTCCCCTGGCTTTGCCGATTGTGTGTGTATCTGTTGCTGTCCAGCGCAAGGAAAGGCAACTACCCCAGCAAACTCCTGGTGGTCGATAACAATCACCCCGAGCGACGAGTTGTTCGTTACCTCAAGCATTCGGTCGTATTCCGGGAAGATAACGAACATCTCGCCCACATTCTTGCCATCGAAAATATCGCGTTTCCCCAGGCGGGTCACTACACGTTCGAGGTTTGGTTCGAGGCCAGAGATGGAACCGAAGCCCTCAAAGGCGAACACCCTTTTCGAGTCCTCGAGAATGAGGCCTGATTCATGACCGAAAAAACTACCCCAGCGATTCGGCCCGCTCCCATGCGGCGGATCATCGCGGAAGAGATTACGGATCCTGAAGAGATTCAGGCCGTCACGGAACTGCTCCAGCGTGGCGATCAGGCAACGCGCATTCTCGATCATTGCCGATCCCTGCCGGAGCAGGAGCGTCTCGCTGTCTTGTTGCGCCTCGCGGCACTGGTCGCGGACGAAGATCAACTGGATGTAGTGGCGGGTTTGCTCAAGCTCGCGCCATCAACCACCATTCAGAAACTTGAGGACGACTTGCTCGCACGACACGAGAACCGTCCTATCACTTCATCCGCTTCTGAGACGTGATGGCGACTGCTTCCGGACTCTTCCATCCCCTCACCAAGGCGGAGGCGTATTCCGCCCATCCGAACGGGCCAGCGCAACGCAAGACGTTTACCCCTTCCGAAGTGGTGTTGGAACCCCCGAAGCCGCAGATACTTCATGGCCCCACGCGGCGCGTGTTGTAACGTCGCAAATAGTCGCGGTGAAACGGCGTGTCGGGATACTTTTCCTTCGGACCATACGGATACGTCGTCATGCCGCGGAACGGCAGCGGTTCGATGGTCTCGCCCGTCGCCGTGAACGGACCCGTGTCCTTACAGTAGCCCCACGTTCGCAGGACGTAACTGCGCTTCCATCCCTTCGGCAGCGACGGCAGCACGCGGGCATCGAACTTGACCTCCGTCTCGTCGCCCGGCCCAATCAGGACGAAGCGGTCATCCGTCGCGCGCAACAACTCTGTCACGTCGCCATAGCGCGTCAGTTTGCCCGACAGCCGATTGGCCGGCGTCGGCACGAGCCGGTCAGGGTCGTAGAGCGCCGGCAACTTGCCGTCCGGCGAGTATTCCTGCATGAAGCCACGCGCGTAAAGCCGGGCCGATGACACCTCCAGCGGCGTGACGCGAAACAGCTTGTGTTCCTGCGGGGTCGAGGGAGAGGCAACGCGATCGATCACCTTCGCAAGAAACAGTTGATCCCAGAAGATTTGCAGGTTCGTCCGCAAACGCAGCGGGCCAGTGACTCCGTTGAGTTTGCCGGTCAGGTCGAAGGACATCATACGCGGCATGCCGGCGGGAAAGCCTATTTCCGCGACCTTTGTCCATTTGCCGTCCGCTCCCCTTCGCTCGAGCAAAGGCGGCTGCATGGCGACCCCCGCCTGGTTCGCGGCCCAGATCGATTCGGGATAGGCGTACTCGACCGACCCCGCCGCGAAGAGGAAGAGACGCTCGCCCGGACCGACGTCCTTGAGTTGATCGCCAAAGTCGAGGTCGATCCAGTGATCCTCCGCGAAGCCGATCCAGGTGCGCCAGGCGAACTCATCGACCATGTCGCGATCCCACACTTTCAACTTCGCCGTGACGTCCTTGCCGCGATGATTGGTTGCCTTGACAGGGAAGAGCGGCTTGTCGAACGAGAGCAGGTCCTGCGTCGGCTGAGTGCCATCGGTCGCCATGCGCTCGTCGGGATAGACGGCAGCGCCAGGAGGAGTATCGACCACGAGCAACTGCAGGCGATCGAGATAGGTCACCTCGTCCATCGGTTCGGCGATCTTGAGGACGAAAGCGCCCTCTTTCGGCTGCAGTTGATGCGTTTCGATCTTCACCGACTCCTCGGGGCGCGGCATGCGATAGGCGCCGTCGGGCTGTGTCTCGCCGAGTGTGCCGGCACCGAGAAAATCGGTCCCGAAGACGAAGCGTTCGCCGTTCCAGGTGAACAGGATCGGGCAGGAGGTCGTTTTTCGGTTCGTCTCTTCGATGGCGTGAAGCTTTCCGGCGGCGAAGTTGAATTCGGCTTGCCAGACGTTGTCCGGCCACCGAAGACGGAGGACGTCCGCCTGAGAATGCCTGTTGAGGCCCATCATCAAGGGAACTCGCGACTGTCCAAGCCCTCCGAAGAGGGTGCCATATTCCAGGCAAGTCCAGTGATCGCGGATCTGCACGGCGACGCCTGTTCCGAAACCGTCTCTGTTCGTTCGCGTGATAGCGCCGCCGTTGGCGAGGTCGATACGTCGATGCCCGGTCAACTCGACGAGTACGCCACGGCGTTCATTTCGCCGCTGGGTCCGCAGTTGCAGCCCCTTCGCTTCGGACCAGCCCAGCAGGTCAGGCAAACCATCGCCGTCGAGATCGGCCGCGACAATCGCAAGCAGGTCCGCCGGCCAATTCTCCTTGCCCCCCAGCACAGGGGAGGCGTCCACAAGCTGTTTGCCTTCATTCCGAAGCAGCACCGGCAACCGCTCCGTGCTCAGACCGACGACATCCGTCCGGCCGTCCAGGTCGAGATCAATGGCCTGGGCCTGAAGCAAGGCTGGCCCTCGAACCGCCATCGTGCGATAGAGCTTCTCCACGCGCGGCGGCCCACTGCTCGGCTCGTGCATCAACAGCACGGGCGGTTGCTTCGGACCGATGAGCAGCAGGTCGGATCGCTCGTCTCGATCGACGTCGAGGACGACGACCCCGCTCCAGACACCTGAGGTCCCCAGCACATTGGGAAAAGCCTCCCGGCGAAACCGGAGCAACCGATCGTTGAGCAGCGATTCAGCCGGTCCGCCGTCGCAAAGCAGGACCACATCGAGATCGCGATCCAGGTCGATATCGCTGACGCCCAGGGCCGCGACAGGAGCTTTGATGCCGAAAGCCTCCGTGTTGTGAGGGACGAACTTCGGCTCCAACGGAGACGGGTCCTTGCCGGTCAGATTGGGATAGGCCATGCCGTTGTTCGTGAAGACTCTGAGTTCTCCGCCCTTCTTGCCGCCATGATCGTTGAGCAGTTTCAGAGCCTCCGCGGGACTCTCCCCCCACCAGGCGACGATCAGATCGAGATCGCCGTCCTGGTCGAGATCGACGAAGGCCGACGCCAGCGATACCCCCTTGAGGCGATCGAGTCCTGCTTTCGCGGTCACATCCTCGAACGTCCCGTCGCGACGATTGCGGAAGAGACGTGGCTCACCGAGGCCCGTGAGGAAGAGATCGGCATAACCGTCGTTATCGAAGTCGCCGACGGAGCAGGCCAGAGACGCATGAGGCCCGGCCAGGCCCGCTCTTTCGGTGACATCGACGAAACGCCCCTCTCCCTCGTTTCGCAGCAGCAGGTTCCCGAGTTTGCCCTTGCGGACGACGGCGCCGAGAAGAAGCACGTCGATCTTGCCGTCACGGTCGTAGTCGAGTAGGACCATGACCCCGCCAAAGCGTTCGCGGACTGCCTTGCGCAGAGCGGCTTCATCGCCTTCGCCAAGGTCTGCTGCCTTCACCCAGCGCGTGTCGCCAGCCAGTTCAACTTTGAAGTTCTCCGGTGCGAGGAAGATGGGAGAAGGCTCGGAAGCCGCTTTCGGAGCAGAGTCCGGCCTGCCGATGGCCTCCCCATAGAAACCCAGTTCGCTGTACTTCTCCGCGGAACTGTTGTAGAGGCCGTTCTCGTTCATCCGGAGGTAGTTCTCGCTCATCTCCTTCAGCAGCTTCTCTGGTTCGGTGGCCTTGACGTGAGGGTTGTTGAAGTAGGCGTAGACGGCACTCCCAAGGTAGGGATCGAGTCGCAGCGCTTTCTCGAACAGTTCCGCTGCTCTTTTCGGCTCATTCTCCTTGATCGAGAGGCCATAGCGAAAAACGATGTGAGCGTCGTCAGGATCC
>JBBRIK010000518.1:0-5029 GCA_038221045.1 Gemmatales bacterium | reverse complement strand
CCGCGTCTTCAAGGACAAAACGGGCCTGAGTGCCGGCGATCTGCGTGAGATTGGGCCGACGCTGGTTCGCGTCGCGCAGGCCGATCCGTCGATGGGACATCGTCAGGAGGCGATGTATGTCCTCGGCTCGTGGAAGACGGCGCAGACGATGGAGTTCTTCCGCAAGGTGACGTGCGACAACCCGGCCGTCATCCTGAGCGACGGCTACTTCAGCGACGCCCGTTACTGGCAGTATCGCTTTCATCTGATGGGTCTGCTCGGCCTCGCGAAACTCGGCGACAAGCCGGCGAAGAAGGAACTGCTGGGACTGCACGAGAAGGGATCGCCGGCGGAGAAGATGGACGTGCTGCTCGCGTTCCTCGATCTGGCTGAGGTCCCCGACGTCGCTTTCGCGGACCTCGAAAGCATCGAGCCGCGGCTGGTTGCGACGGCAGCGCAGTTGATCCGCTCTCACGGCGACGAGGCGGCGAAGGAACGGCTGCGGAAGCGGTTCGCGTCGATGCCGTTGTGGCAGGAGTTTCGCAACTCGGGCATCGATGACTACAACATCCTCCGCATCGTGGAGGGAAAATGACCTGTTGCTTGTCGTTTCGCGCTCTTCGCGCTCTTCTCGTGATTCCTCTCCTCCTGACAGTCGCGTCCGCGCACGACGGCGGCTTCGGTCACTCGCGCCGAACGCTCTTCGTCGATGCCACTCCTGATGGGTTCGTCCTCGAATATCGCATCGTCCAGAACCGCGACGAGGCGTTGGTCGAGATGACGCTGATGGACCTCGACCGCGATGGCAAGGTCTCCGCCGTCGAGAAGAAGAAATACTTCAGCGCACGCGGACGGCAAATCGCCAGGCTTCTCGACGTCCGCACGAAGAAGGGCGACCCGGTCGCGCTGCAGTTCACCGGCTTCGAGTTGCATCAGGCCCTTGTGCAGAGTTATCGTTTCAAACTGGAGACGTCCGCGAGCGAAATTGTCCTGGAAGATCGCGTCTTTCCGCACAAACCGGGTCTCGTTCAGTTGCGCCACAGTAAGGGCGTCATGTTGGAGCAGGCCCGTCCCGCCAACTTGGCTCACGCCGAGCGCGTCAGCCTTCGCATCACCCGAGTCACCCCATGAACCAGACCGACGACCTGGCCTTGATCGACGCTTGCCGGAAGGCTTACACCGACATCCACACCCAGATGGCGAGTGTCATCGTCGGCCAGCGCGAGGTCATTGATGAGCTGCTGATGGCTCTGTTTTGCGACGCCCACGTCCTGCTCATCGGAGTCCCCGGTCTGGCCAAGACGCTGATGGTCTCGACGCTGGGGCGAGTGCTGCATCTCGATTTCAAGCGCGTGCAGTTCACGCCGGACCTGCTGCCCGGAGACATCACCGGTTCGGAGATCATCGAGGAGGATCGAGCGTCGGGCCGGCGCGAGTTCCGCTTCGTGCCGGGACCGGTCTTCACGAACCTGCTACTGGCCGATGAGATCAACCGCACGCCGCCGAAGACGCAGGCGGCCCTGTTGCAGGCGATGCAGGAACGCGAGGTCAGCGTAGGCCGGCAGACGATGCGGCTCGAACGCCCCTTCCTCGTCATGGCGACGCAGAACCCGATCGAGCAGGAAGGCACCTATCCGCTGCCCGAGGCGCAACTCGATCGCTTCATGTTCAACACCTACGTCGATTATCCCAGCGACGCCGACCTGGCCGAGATCGTCCTGCGCACGACCGGCGAGGTTCCGTCGGAGGTGGCGGGCGTCCTCGACCGCGAGCAGATCATCAAGTTGCAGTCCGTCGTTCGGCGAATTCCGATTGCTCGGCCAGTCGTCGATTACGTCGTGAAGCTGTCGACGCTGACGCGGCCGGACCACGCCCAGGCGCCGGGCTTCGTCAAACAGTTCGCCAGTTGGGGTTGTGGGCCGCGGGCCGCGCAGTATCTCGCCCTGGGAGCGAAGGCCCACGCCATCCTGCACGGCCAGCCGCATGCGTCGATCGAAGGAGTGCGAGCCGTCGCGCCGAGTGTGTTGCGGCATCGCATCTCGATCAACTTCAACGGTCAGGCCGAGGGGTGGACGGCGAGCAAACTGATCGGCAAGCTGATCGAGACCGTGAAACCAATGGCGACGTAGTGTTCTTACCGCTTGCGGCTTAGCGGGCAGTTCGCTAAGCCGCAAGCGGTCCGTGGTCACCCCACTCAAGGAGCGGGACGTTGGCCTTCGAGGACCTCCCGCCAGAACGCGGGCATTCCTTGATACGCCTCCATGTAAGTCCGCTCCAGAGGCAGGTTGACGTAATACTCCGGAGTGAGAAACAGCGGCATTTCGGGGAGACTGGCTCCGACGACGGGATGTTCGAGGTAAGCGACGGGAGTTGAGCCGGCTGAATAGGAGACAAAAGTTAGCTGATTCTCTTCCGGCAACTCGTACGGAATCCCCTGAAGTGCTTCCACAATCTCGCCGTGTATCCCCTCGGGATCATGCCGGCCAGGGGGTAACACATCTACAGCCACGAGATGGATTCCCGATCGAATCGCTTGCTCCGCCTTGTCCACGAACTGGGCAACCGCGTCTCTGCCGCTCTTGTTCCCCGGCGAGAGGAGTTCGATCAAGGCAACGATCCGATGTCCATTCGTATGCCTGATAGCCAGTGTCTGCCGGCGGCCCTTTCCCGAAGGGGTCAGAATAAGGGTCCGACTCACCTGGGGCGGTGCCTCCGCAACCGCCACCGCTCCCTGGCCCTTGGGAGGCGGAGGAAGGTTCCGGAGACGAGTTGGGTCGCTGGCATGAAGCGCGAGGACGTCCGCGATCTTGCGGCTGAGATGCTGTTCGGCCATCGCGTAATAGTCGGGAGGCAGCATTCCCCCGTTGAGCGCCTCCATGAGATGAGTATTCCATGAATGGTGGAAAGCATGATACGTTCCGTCGTCTACACGAGTCCAATCGTGAATTGGCATGGTCGAACCTCCGTGGGTAGCAGGTTGAATTGTAGCGTGAATCATCTCTGCCGCACAACGCCGTTCGGGCAACCTCTGTTGCCGCTGCCGCTACACAACCGGAAGAGGGACGCATAGAGTAAGCACATCCTACCGAACCACCTTCCCGCCGACCGGCCTCGCTCGGCCGTGGAGTGACAGGGGCATGTCACCGACCGCAACGCTCGAAATCGATCCGCGACTCTTGCAGCGTCTGCGCGGCATCGAGTTGAAGTCGCGCTTCCTCGTGCGCGGCCTCTACTCCAGCCGCCATCGCACCGCCGACCACGGCTCGTCCACCGAGTTCGTCGAGCATCGCGAATATCGGCGCGGCGACGAACTGCGCCGCATCGACTGGCGCGTCCTCGCCCGTACGGATCGTCTGCACGTCAAGGTCCACGAGATGGAATCCATCATGCGGGTCCATTTGCTCGTGGATACGTCCGAGTCGATGCGCGTGCCACCGCCGGCGGACCTCCCCTCCAAACTCGATCTCGCCTGCATCGTCGCCGGGGCCATCTCCTTGATGACCGAGACGCAACAGGACGCCGTCGGCCTGACGTTCCTCGCCGACTCCATCGAAGAAAGCATCCCCGCGAAACAGGGGCCGGCGCATCTGGCGCTGCTCTATCAGCACCTCGGCCAGCCGCGCGGCGGCAAGGGCGGACGCTTCGGCGACCTCGTCCGCGAAGCGGCGGGGCAGCTCGGCACACGCGGTATGGTCTTCCTCATCGGCGATGCCCTCGACGATCCCGACAGGCTGCTCGACGCCCTCAAGGCGCTGCGCGTCCGCGAGCAGGACACGACCCTCATCCAGATCCTCGACCGAAACGAGATCGAGTTCCCCTTCGACCGCATGACCGAGTTCCGCCACCCGGAGACGAACGAACGCCTCGTCGGCGATCCTGCTGTCTTGCGCGCCAACTACCTCGCCCGGCTCCGGACTCATCTCGGACGTGTCGAGTCCGCTTGCAAGATCGCCCAGGCCGACTATCTGCTGCTCGACAACGGCGCGGACCTGACCCGGCTGTTGACGTTGCACTTTCTTCGCCGCCTGATGCGAGGGGCCGCCTGATGCTCTATCCGCTCATGCTCGTGGGGCTGCTCGGGCTGGCCGTGCCGGTCGTCCTGCACCTGATTCAGAAGCAACGGCTTCGCCCGCAACTGCTGGCGACGATGCACTTCCTCGATCCGCAGGACGCCGCCAACGCCTTCGCGCCGGTGCCGCGCGACAAGCTGCAACTGCTGCTGCGCTTGCTGCTGCTCGGCCTGTTCGTGCTGCTGATGTCCCGGCTCTTCGCGAATGGAGAATCCATCGGCCCGCGCAGCCTCGTCGTCGTCCTCGATCAATCGCTGTCGATGCAGCGCCGCGCCGGCGATCAGAGCCTGTTCGACAAACACAAGGCCCAGGTGCTGCAACTGATCGAGGGTCTCGGCCCGGAGGACAAACTCGCCCTGATCCTGGCCGGCGACCGCATCAGCGTCGAGACAGGCCTGCTCCGCGACAAGGAGGAACTGAAGAGCATCGCGGAAGGGTTCGAGGTCAGCGAGGGCGGCGGACTCGCTCTCGGTCTGGCGATTCGCCGGGGGGCCGGTCTGCTGGCGGGTCGGCGCGAGGTCAACGCCTGCGTCCTCGTGTTCTCCGATCATCAACTCGCCGGCTACAAGCCCGTCCTGGATGAACTGCGCCAGGACAGCAAGGGCAATGTCGCCCGCCGCTTCCGCGACAGCCTCGAAACGGCCCGGACGCGCCTCCTCCTCGTGGACGATCAACCGCCCGCCGGTGTCAACCTGAGTATCGAGCGCGCCAGCCTCAACCCTTCGTCGGTCCACATCGGTGCGAGCAGCCGGCTGACGGCCGTTATTCGCAATCACACCGGCCAGCAGCAAACGACGCAGGTCCGCCTCATCGAGAGCGAGCAATCCGACACGCCGCGTTCGCTGACGCTCGAACCGGGCGAGGCGGCCCACATCGACCTGGTGCATCGCTTCAACGAAGCGACGGACACACACTGTCGTGTCGAGATCGACGAGGACGTGCTGCCGGGCGACAATCGCTTCTTTCTGCCGATGCGCGTC
>JBBRIK010000517.1:0-5029 GCA_038221045.1 Gemmatales bacterium | reverse complement strand
CTCGCCTGTCTGGGACTTGTCGTCGCCGTCGCCGCCAGTGCTGGCGATCTCGTTCACATCATTCGCGTTCGGCACCAGGACGACACGCCCACTCCCGAGCAAGGAGTTGACCGCCATTCGTGGCAGACCACCCAGCGATTGCTCGACTGGCTGCAACGGCACAGTGAGGCCAAAGACGTGATTGTCGCCGGGGCCGATCCGCTCGTCTCGCTCTACACCGGACGCAAAGCGTACTATCCGATTAGCTGTCCTCCCCTGGCCCTCTTCTATGGCTTCGACTATCCGCGGGAGGAAATCGCCGACGCCATGCTGGCCGGCTTCGAGCGCATGCGGCCACGGTTCCTGGTGCTGACGGCGAACTTCCACGGCGAAGATCAGTTTCGCGCCGTCGTGAAGCGGCTCCAGGAGCGACAGCCCGGTCTGTTCATCCGCGTCTACCGGGACGAGGAGGACGATCGCTTCACCGTCTACGAAATCCGCTATCCCGCTAAGGCTGGGAACGAGGAGGGGCCGTGAAACGCCTGCCTCTGGCTCTCGCCGCGCTCCTTTTCCTGGGGACGGTGATCGTCTTCCGTCCGGCCCTGGCGTGCGACTTCATCAACTTCGACGATCCGTCGTATGTGCAGAGCAATCCCATTCTCCACGATGGCCTGAGCCTCGCCGGACTCGAACGCGCGTTCACGACGATTCAGGGCGGCTACTGGATTCCGCTGACGTGGACCTCGTATCTGATCGATTATCACTTCTCCGGCCTGCATCCCGCCGACTATCATCGCACGAATGTCCTGCTCCACGCCGCGACCGCCGCCCTGCTCTTCCTCACGCTTTTTCGGATGACCGGCGCGTGCGGACGCTCCTTCGCCGTCGCGGGCCTGTTCGCGTTCCATCCCATTCAGGTCGAGTCGGTCGCCTGGGTGACGGAGAGAAAGGACGTTTTGTCCACGTTCTTCCTCATCCTTGCCCTGCGAGCCTACACTGGCTATGCACGCTGTCCCGGTCTGGGCCGGTATCTGCTCATCGTCCTCTTCTTCGTCCTGGGATTGATGGCGAAGCCGATGCTGGTGACGCTTCCGGTTGTGCTGTTCGTTCTCGACTACTGGCCGCTCGGCCGCCGGAACCTCGGCGTTCGCCGTCTGATCCTCGAAAAGCTGCCCCTTCTGCTGCTCGCCCTGGCCGCCGGAGTGCTGACCATCATCACACAGCGTCAGGGGACGGCAGTTCGCTCCCTCGACGAATTCTCCCTCTACGCCCGCATGGGCAATGCGATTGTCTGTTACGTCGTCTATTTGCGGATGCTTCTCTGGCCCTATCCGCTGGCGGTCTTCTATCCGCATCCCGGCGACGCTCTGCCGCTGTGGCAACCGCTTGGGGCCGCGATTCTGATGCTCCTCTTGACGGGGACAGCCTTTCGGTTTCGACGGCGCGCCCCGTATCTGCTCGCTGGCTGGCTGTGGTATCTGATCACGCTCGCTCCTGTCTCGGGCATCTTGCAAGCAGGGTGGCAGGGACACGCGGATCGCTTCGTTTATGTCCCCTGCATCGGCCTGTTCCTGCTCGCGGTCTGGGGGATGGGCGACCTGAGTGGAATGCGCCGCCGTCTTGGAGCGACGATTCTGACCGCGTGCGTAATTGGCGCATGTGTTGCCGTCACGACGTTGCAGTTGCGGCACTGGCATGACAGCCTGACGCTCTGGGAACACACGGCGGCGGTGACGGAGGACAATTTCGTCTGTCGCGATTCGCTAGCCGCTACCCTGCTGGATCATGGCCGCACGTCGGAAGCGGAGACACATCTTCAACATGCCCTCGTCCTGAAGCCGGATCATGAGCTGGCGTATTTCCTGCTCGGTCTCGCGCTGCAACAGCAGAATCGCTTCGAGGAGGCGGAAGGCCGGCTGCGCGAGGCGCTGACGATCAGTCCACACTATGTCGAGGCGCTGGTCGCGCGCGCCGAGGTGCTGGCGGAGCAGAAGCGAATCGACGAGGCGGAGCAAATCGCTCTTCGCGCTCTGGAATTGGCCCCCGGTTCGGCGGAAGCGACAGCCTGTCTGGCGGCGATTCGTCTGCGTCAGGGCCATAACGAAGAAGGACTCGCTCTGCTCCGAGAGGCGGTCAAGTTCGATCCGCATGCGGAACCTCTGCGGACACAACTGGCGAAGGAGTTGCGCCGCCGGGGTCTGGATGACGAGGCGGAGCGTGAACTGGAGGTCTTGCGAATTCTCTATCGCCGCTGAGCTATCGGATTGCGTAGGAAATCAGCAGAGCCTCGACCGCTCGCCTCAAACCCTACGGACCCGATGCCTGACACTCTCAAACCTCTCCCGGATCAACGACACCTGCGCGACGATCTGCGCGGGATCCTGCGCGGTACGGTCATGTTCGACGACCTGACGCGCATGCTCTACAGCACCGACGCCAGCATCTTCGAGGTGCGTCCTCTCGGCGTCGTCACGCCGCACGACGAGGACGACGTCTGCGCCCTGGTACGCTATGCCGTCGAACACGATGTGCCGCTCATTCCGCGTGGGGCTGGCACTGGCCTGGCCGGCGAATCGCTTGGCAGCGGACTCGTCGTCGATCTGAGCCGAAATCTGCGCTCCATCCTCGAAATCGGCGACGAAACGATCCGCGTCCAGCCCGGCGTCACGCTGCGCGACATGAGCGGCGCGCTTGCCGCCATCGGCCGCCGCTTCGCTCCCAATCCCGCCTGTCTCGAATGCACGGTCGGCGGCATGCTGGCGACCAACGCCTCCGGCTCGCGCGCCCTACGCCACGGTTACACCCGCGATCACGTCGAGTCGCTGCGTGTCGTCCTCGATACCGGCGAGGCGGTCGCGGTCAGCCGGGAACGCCGGCACGCCATCACGCGCGAGGCCAACCCGGATTCGTCCGTGGTGCTGCCGCCGCCGATGCCGCGCCTGGACGACATCCTCTCCTCGCTGGCGACCCTCCTGGAGCAGAACAAATCGCTCATCCGCACCCAGCGGCCGCGCACCCCCTTCAATCGTTGCGGCTATCTGCTCCACGACGTTCTGACACCGGAACACGTCGATTTGCCCAAACTGCTCGTCGGCTCGGAAGGGACGCTCGGTCTGTTCACGCAGGCAACGTTGCGGACGGTACCGCTTCCGGTGGGGCAGGCCGTCGTCCTGCTGGGTTTCGATCGTCTCGACTCCGCGCTCGCCGCCGTACCGTTCGCCGTCGAGAGCGGGGCTGTCGCCTGCGATCTGCTCGACCGCCGTCTGCTCGCGCTGGCGCGCAACACCGCTCCGGTCCCCGTTCCCACCACGGTCGAGGTGGCCCTGGTGATCGAGTACGAGGCGGATTCGCAGGCCGAGGCGCGTGACAGGGCCATGTCACTGGTCACGCGCGTCCAGCGTCAGGGACGGTGCGCGGTCCACAGCAGAACCGCGACAGAGCCGGAGGACGTGGAACAATTGTCCCGACTGCGCGAATCGGCGCTGCCGGGGCTGTACGCCCTGCGTGGAAGGTCGCAGGCCGTACCCGTCATCGAGGACGTCGGCGTTCCAGTGGACTCGCTTGGCGTCTTCCTCGACGGCATGCAGAAGTTGCTGCAACAGCACGAGACGACCGCCTCATTTCTCGTTCACGCGGCGGCGGGACAGGTCCACACGAGGCCGTTCCTCGACTTGCGCCGTTCCGAAGACGCGAGCCGCTTGCGCGCCCTGGCCGAAGACGTCCACGCTCTCGCTCTCGAACTTGGCGGCACGGTCTCGACGCAGCACGGGACCGGTATCGCTCGCACGCCCTGGGTGGCCCGGCAATTCGGCGCGCTCTATCCGGTCCTGCGTCAGGTGAAGGCGATCTTCGATCCGCGCCACCTGTTCAATCCCGGCAAGATCCTCGCGCGCGCCGACGAGGCAGGTTCCTGGCCGCTGCGGCAGGGTTTCCACGGTGCCGCAGCCAGCGGCGGTCCGGTCGAGCGCGACGAGACGCCGGACGTCCTTCCTCATCCCGCCCTGGGCCGCACCTCTTCCGGTCTGACGACATTTCTTTACTGGCCGGACGACGATCCACGCGTCGAGAGCGAGCGCTGCAACGGCTGTGGCCAGTGCCGTACGGAAGCGCCGGCGAGCCGAATGTGCCCTCTGTTCCGCGCCACCCATGCCGAGGCCGCCACGCCGCGAGCCAAGGCGAACCTGATGCGCGAATTGCTGCAAGAAGGCGTCGATCCGCGCGAGCTGGCGTCGGACGAGGCGCGCGCGGTCGCCGACCTGTGCATCAACTGCAAGATGTGCGCGCATGAATGCCCCGCTCACGTCAACATCCCCCGGCTCATGCTGGAGGCGAAGGCGGCCAACGTCGAACGGCATGGATTGGATCGCAGCGACTGGGTCCTGTCGCGGACTGAGATGTTCGCCCGCATGGGCAGCGTGATGGCTCCGATCGCCAACGCCATGCTGGCCAATCGCGGCGTCCGCTTTGTGCTGGAGAAGCTGTTCGGCGTCTCACGGCAGCGGCGTTTGCCGGGCTTCGCCTTCAAGAGCTTCCTGCGCCGCGCGGTTCAGCACGGCTGGACCCGGCCCCCTCACTATCGGCCGGGGACGACTGCGCGGGTGGCGTACTTCGTCGATATCTTCGGCAACTACAACGATCCGACGATTGCCGAGGCTGTCGTCGCCGTGCTGCACCACAATGGCGTCGAGGTCTACGTTCCGCCGCGCCAGCGCGGTTCCGGCATGGCCCCCCTTGCGTATGGCGACGTCGAGAAGGCACGCAAGACGGTGCGGAAGAACCTGCGCACGCTCGCGGAACTGGCACGCCAGGGTTACACGATCCTTTGCTCCGAGCCGACAGCGGCGCTGATGCTCAAGCAGGACGCGCTCGATCTGCTGCCCGCCGGCGAAGAGCGGACGGATGCCGAGATGGTGGCCCGGCAAACAGTGGAGTGGACGGCATTTATGTGGGAGTTGCTGCAACAGGGCCGGCTGCGGACCGATTTTCAGCGGCTCGACCTGACCGTGGGCCATCATGTTCCCTGTCATGTGAAAGCGCTTGGAGGACCGCC
>JBBRIK010000516.1:0-5030 GCA_038221045.1 Gemmatales bacterium | reverse complement strand
TCCGGCTCCTCGAAGACCTGGAGATAATCCAGTCCCTGATTCTCCTCGGCTTTCTGGCGCAGGATCGCCAGGCAGGCGACGATGACCTCCACCGAGTACACCTCAATGGCGCCGGGAGTGGCGACAAATGGCTTCTCCGGCCCAGGTCGGAACATGTAGTTCGACTCGGGGTCGTCGAGCGGGATTTCCTGGGGTTTGAGCGAAGGAAGTTGAGCCATTTGCTGATGGAGAAACGATGCGATCATGGTAATGGAAAGCCCGCCGAACACAACTGTTGTCGAGAAGTGATGGGCGCGTGCGGGGGAAGGCATGGCGTGGATGTGGCCACCACTCCCCTCGTTCTTCGGACGGATCCAGATTGTCTCGAAGCAGAGACGGGACAGAGAAAGAAGCAGCGCCCGTTCAGGCACCGCCATCCTCGCACAGCGGCCCCTCTTCCCGTCAAGGAGCTTCACCTCGGCGACTCCTCCTTGACGGTCGGGACCGTGTGCGGCCTACTTGGTGCCTTCACGGGCTTTCTACTTCTTCCCAATCAGTCCCATGAGCAATGACGCTCTGACATCACAGGCCCCGCGATCCCCCACGCCGGACGAGTTGCGGCAACTCGCCGATTATCTGCTCTCCCTCGGAGCGTACGAGTCCAACGACGCGCTCGGCGTCGCCGGCTCCGCGTACGTGGCCGTGTATGACCACTACTGCACCGGCTGCACCGGCTACTACGGAAAGGTGATGTCCGTCGTCTGGGACGGCGCCCCTCCTTCTTCGACGTATTCACCTGGAAGGACGGCAATTTGGAACGCAGCGGCCGCGATTACGACCAGAAGGAGTGCGACCGCTGCGGCGCGAAGAACGGCACGCTTTGCTGGAACTGCTGGCGGAAGCCGAACCGGTAAACCTGCCTCGCTTTCGCTCCTTTCTTCCCAATCAGCGTGCCGCCGGTGCAGGGTAGCCGTCGACAATCCGGGTCGAGGTCCAGCCGATCCGGCGGCAGAACCGGTCGCGGACCTGTTCGAGCAGAGGGCGGACGTTGAAGTCTCGCTCCATGCCGACGAACCCCATGTGGTCCACCTTACCGTCCTCTCCCACCCCGATCAGGATCACCCCCTCGTCGCCCCACCACGTCTGCTGGCGCGAGTACCAGGTAGGAATGGGGAAGCGCGGCCAGAGTGACCCGTCTGTCCGGTGATCGCCTGGCGGGGATCCGAGGAGGGTTGCGACCTCTTTTGTACTCATGCCCTCGGTGATCCGCTGGAACGGTGTGTAGCTGACCGGCGGGCGCTTCACGTGAGGGAGGCTCAGGGAAACCAGGCCGAGCAAGGCTGCAATCGTCAACTGCAACATGGCCACACCTCCGACCGCGGGGAGAGGGATCCGGGCCGGACAGTAGCGAACTCCCCTCGTTCTGTCGATTCGGCCTCACCCCGCCGACTCATACCCCAGATCCCCCTTCTTGCGCCCTCCGCTCATCTCTTTTAGCCTCCTCCTGTTTCAGCACTCGGCTGGGACATCGCCCCTTCACATCGGAGGAGTCATGCGCAAGAAGAAGTGCAGCGCGGCCTGCCGCGCCGAGTTCGAGGCAGTCCTGTCCCGGATCGAGCATCACGCCAGTGTGCAGTTCCGCCACGTCAAGTGTCCGGGGAATCGTGACGAGATGGTTGCCGAGACGTTAGCGCTTTCCTGGAAGTGGTGGGTATCGCTCTGGGATCGCGGCAAGGAGCCGCGCCGGTTCGTCTCGGCCCTTGCGACGTTTGCGCTCAAGGCCGCACGATCTGGCCGTAGGATTTGTGGTCAAGAGAAGGCGAAGGACGTGATGTCCTCTCGCGCCCAGACGGTCAAGGGTTTCCTGCTCGTCTCGCTTCCCGCCTTCAGCACGCTTTCAGGCAATCCGATCGCCGAGGCGTTGATCTCGAACACGGTGACTCCAGTGGACGAGCAGGTCGCCTTCCGGATGGATTTCCCGGCCTGGCTGGCGAGCCTCGACGTCCATCGGCGGCAGATCGTCCAACTGCTACTGGCCGGGGAACGTACGATTGACATCGCAGAGAAGGTCGGCAAGTCTGCGGCACGGATCAGCCAGCTTCGCGTCGAATTCTGCCTCTCGTGGAACCTGTTCGTCTCGGAGCAGGAGTGAAGGGGCCGCCCTGCTTCCGCGAGGAGGCAGGGTTGTCAATGGGCAAAAAACAGGCTACTGGGCTTGTAGCCCCCCACCCCCGCTCGCCTAGAGTGTTGGCGGTATCACCAGTCCTTCCAAGGTGCTTGAGACAAGCAACGGTTTATATGATGCAAAAACGTCGAGAAAATGAGCATCGACATATAAACATCAACGCTTAATGAGACTAACCCCTCGTAAGATCGTTTTTGTAAACCATTGCCTTGCAATAACTTAAATTCACCTTGAGAGGGCTGGCGGTATCACTCATCAAGGGGAGGATTTCAATGGACCAGCGGTACGAGATCGAACTGGCGGGAAAGCTGCGTGTCCTGCGTGTCCACGGGGTCACGGGCTACAAACTGAACGCAAAGCAGCAGCAGCTGATGGTCGGCCTGGAACTCAACGACACCTTCCAGCAGGCATTCTCGGAGGGTCGGCCGAGTACGTGGCTGAACGATCTGCTGATCAGGGTCCAGGAGAAGGTCATTCCCGTTCTGCGGGAGTACGTCGAGGGAGAGATACAAACGCAGTTCACCAAGGACGATTGGGGGCACTTCGAGGAGGACGGGAGCGGCGGGATTCTGATCTTCTCGTGGAAGGCCTGAAGACCACGGCGTCGCGGATTGTTCTTGCCGATCACCCGTTCTTGCCCTGACAATGTCCGGAGAGGAGCACCTCAATGAAGCAACTTATCGCCTCAATCACCGTCCTCGTCCTGTTCGCCTGCGTACGAGCAGATGATCCCTCGAAGCCATTCACCGGCAAGGTCGTTCGCGTCATCGACGGCGATACCGTGTCGGTCCTTGTGGATCGGGAGGAACACCGCATCCGTCTGACGCACATCGACTGCCCGGAAACGAAGCAGGCGTTCTCCGCGAAGGCGAAGCGGGGCTTGTGGGTGGATCCGAACCCGATCGCACCGTGGGAGTACCGGAAAAAGAAGCGGTAAGGAGTCAGCCATGTCAGCACGCTTCGAGGCGGCCGGGAATGGCGGTTCGGGCCGGGGATTGGTGGACATTTCCGAGATCTGTCCCGGTTTCGTCCTGTTCAAGGCCAACCCGCAAAAGCCGCCGCCGGACGAGGAGATGCCGATCGCGATCGCCGAGGTGCTACAGAAATGGATCCTGGGTAACCCCGTTCGGGTGCGGGAGACGCTGCCGATTGTGCAGCACGGCAATACCGTGGGCCTGTTCGTCTGGTTCGACCGAGCGGATCCGTGAGGAGTCCACGTGAAGGGCGCCTTCCGTTTGAAAAGCTCCCGTGCCGCGCTGGCTTTCATGGGTGCCGACAAGCAGCAAATCCTCGACGGCATCGTCAAGGACGCGGAGAAGCTGCCCCTGAACAAGGGGGATTACGCCGTGTTCGACGTCGATCTGGACGGCCAGAAGCTCAAGGTGATCGTGCAATTCCAGAGCCGCATCCTCACCGTCTTGACCCTCGACGAGTACCACAAGACGACTCTCCCCGGATCGGCGCAGAGGAACTGACGGGTGTCTCCCGGTACGAAAGGGACGTTTCAGTGAAGAGCTTTCGCCATTCGCTCTTGCTCGCGAAGGAAGGCGACCTTCTCCTTCATCAACAGCCGGAGGATATCCGCGAAGGGCAAGCGTCTGCCGTGCAACTGCTCGTAGCGTTCGACAAGGTAGTGCCGATTGCGGGTGTCCTCGTCGTCGAGGCGGATGAGATAGGGCTTCATAGGCTTACCAAGTGGAAGGAAGTGGGGGTTCGGATCGTTCGTCACTCTCGCCATCGGCAAGCTGCGGCAATGCCTCTTCGGAAAACTGATGCTTGAAGGCACCGAATTGAGCAACGGAGCTGATCTCCACCCATCCAGGGAAGTTCATTTCTTCCTTGGACAGCTCGTTGATCGTCGCCAGGGCGTGTTCCAGCTGCTCGCGTGGCACCTTGGAGTAGATGGTTGATGGCTCGTCGCCCTTCTGGGCCTGCGGCATTGCCGGATTGCCGTAGTAGCAGGGCCGACAGAGTAAGGGGCTATTCTTCGTGATGGCCTTGTTGTTGCCGTCCGTGTAGGCATAGCGGTGACGGTCACAGGTCGGGGCGTGGCAGTCGTGGCACTCGCCCGTGGACTTCTCGCCGCAAGCGACGCAGGGGGCTTTATTCCTCATATTCCGAGGTAGAGAGGGATACGGCACCTGTCAGGTTGTTGATCCTCCCGCCGACCTTGGAGCCACAGCGGCACTGCCAGACGATAGCGGTGTCTCGGACGCCGGAAGACATGACGAGGATTTCCATTTGTTGGCCGCAGTGGGTGGGGGTGGTGGGCATGGTCATCAATATGAACCAACTAAATGGCCGTTTTCGTCGATCATGTCGATGATCGGCTGTCTCGCCCGCATTCGGGCTGCGAACCGCTGGACCGCACCCAGCGAACGGAATTCCTTGTCCTCGCGGTCATCGTCGCCTTCGTACCAAACGTCATATCGGATAGCTGGTAATTTAGATGAGGTTGGCATGGTCAGCGGAGGTATTTGGCACCGTATTCATTGACGCCGAGGCGGTCGCCGTAGATGTTGCCGCGAGGGATCGGGCTGGGCTTCTCCCATCCGTCCGGCTTGAGAACGTTTCCGTTCGTCGTGTCGATGAAGGCGTGAGCACATTGCTGGCCGCCACGGTTCATAACGATCTTGACGTAGCGGCGTCCGTGCTTGGCTGTCAGGGTGCCTTCACCACGGAAGAGGGTGCTGGACTTCACGATGTCCTGGGCTTTGTTCATCCAGGAGTCGAAGGCGGTTACGAAGCTGAGGGGGTAGGCGTTGGTCATCGGCTGATTGGGAAGTGATGCCTCTATCGTATATCTTCAGAGATATATCCGTCAATAGAATCGGATTGACGAGGTGGCAAATCGGTTTGCTGCCTC
>JBBRIK010000515.1:0-5031 GCA_038221045.1 Gemmatales bacterium | reverse complement strand
TTCGGCGAAACGCGGGAACCCTTGGACCGTGTGCGCCGCCTTGGTACAATGCCTCGGAACAGGTCGGCGGGACCAACGCTCAGGATCGACGGGTGACCCTACACACAACCACACCTGGGACGACCACTGGCCTGGAAACAGCGCTGTCTCTACCTCTCCTGGAGTCCTCAACCGCACTGCTTCCCAGTATCTGCGGCGGCACTGCTTTCTTCAAGCGTTTCCGCATGGAGGCCCCCCTTGAGGGCGAGGGCGATGGCGAGCCGGCCCTGCCTCCCGGCTTCACCTGCATTCCCTGGTCGCCGGTGCTGATCGACGCCCACGCCGATACGCTGTTCGCCAGCTTTCACGGTGAGATCGACTCCGTTGTCTTCGCGAGTCTTGGCGATCGTGAGGGTTGCCGCAGTCTGATGACCAACATCGTCCTCAAGAGCGGCTTCGTGCCGGAAGCGACCTTGCTGTTGGTAGACGAGATGGGACCGTGCGGCAGCGTCCAGGGCTTGCGCGAGCGGCGCACCGTCGGCGCGATCCAGAACCTGGGCATTGTGCCGCGCTGCCGGGGCCTGGGACTGGGAGCGCTGCTCCTGAAGCTGGCGATGGCCGGCTTTCGACAGGCCCGATTGAAGCGCGTCAGCCTCGAAGTGACCGCCCAGAACGAGCGCGCGGAGCGGCTCTACCGGCGTCTCGGCTTTCGCCGGATGAAGACGATTTACAAGCCCGTGAACGCCGCTGGATTTTCCTCCCTCGGCCCAGGCGAGGAAAGATGGGGCTGACAACGCCAGAGGAGAAAGAGGCAGGACGAATGCAACAGATTTTTCATCATACTTTCGCGAACGGATTCACTCTCGTCGCCGAGCGCATGGATCACGTCCGCTCGGCGGCCTTCTCCTTTCTGGTGCCGGCCGGCTGCATCCACGATCCACCTCCTCATCGCGGCATTGCCTCGATCCTTTCCGAACTGATGATGCGCGGGGCCGGCTCACGCGGCAGCCGGGAACTGAGCGACGCCCTCGACAACCTCGGCGTCGATCACAGCGAGGTCGTCGGCGGCGTGCACATGCGCTTCTGGGGCGCGACCCTGGCCCGCAACCTCTCCCCCGCTTTGGCGCTCTTCGCCGACGTCCTGCGCCGGCCTCATCTGCCTGAAGAGGAGATGGAACCCGTCAAGAACCTCGCCATGCAAGACCTGCTCGGCCTCGAAGATGAGCCGGCCCAGCAGCTCTTCATCGAGTTGCGCAAGCGCCACTATCCGTCGCCGCTCGGCCAGGACAGTCGCGGCACCGAGGAAGGCATCAACAGCCTCGACGCCGCTATCGTCCGCGCTCACTATCAGAAGTTCTTCCAGCCCAACGGCATGATCCTGTCTGTCGCCGGCAACATCGACTGGCGATCTCTCCTTGAGCAGGTCGGTACTCTCTTCGCCGACTGGAAGCCGGAACCCGATTCGCCCCTGAGCCTTGGGACAGCCGAGAAGGGCTACGCCCACCTGGAGAAGGAGACGGCCCAGACGCAGATCGGCATCGCTTACGAGTCGGTGCCGTTCGGCCATGCCGACTACTACAACGCGATCGGGGCGGCCAACGTCCTCGATGGCGGCATGAGCGCCCGGCTCTTCACCGAGGTGCGCGAGAAGCATGGCCTCTGCTATTCGATCTCCGCCTCGTACCAGACCTTCAAGGACCGAGCCAGCATCCTCTGTTACGCCGGCACGACGACGCCGCGCGCTCAGGAGACGCTCGACCGCACCCTGCACGAGTTGAACCGCCTCAAGGACGGCATCGAGGTGGATGAGGTCGAGCGCTTGCGCGTCGGCTTGAAATCGTCGCTCATCAAGTCGGAGGAATCGACCACCTCGCGGGCCGGCACGCTGGCGTCGGACTGGTACTATCTAGGCCGGGTGCGGACCGTCGAGGAGATGCAGCAGGCGATCGATGGCCTCTCGCCGCTGAGCATCGTCGAGCATGTGCAGCGCTGTCCGCCGAAGGATTTCACCATCGTCACCCTCGGCGCGGCCCCGCTGAGCTTTTGAAGAAAATCCGCCAAGCCGCAAGCGGCAGATCAGGGAGCTTTCTCATGACGTTTCACACGCATGTTTTGCCCAATGGGTTGCGTATCGTCGGCGAGACGATCCCGTCGGCCCGCGCCGTCGCACTCGGTTTTTGGGTTCGCACCGGGGCTCGCGATGAGACGCCGGAAGTGTCCGGCGTCACGCATTTTCTCGAACACATGATCTTCAAGGGCAGCGAGCGGCGCGACTGTTTCACGGTCAATCGCGACCTCGACCGGATCGGCGCCAGCCCCAACGCTTTTACCAGCGAGGAGAACACCGTCTTTCACGCCAGCGTCCTGCCGGAGTATCTGCCGGCGGCGGTGGACATCCTCGCCGACATTCTGCGTCCCAGTCTGCGCGACACCGATTTCGACATGGAGAAGGGCGTCATCATTGAGGAGATCGGCAAGTACGAAGACCAGCCCGGCTACGTCGCTTACGAACAGGCCCGCACGCTGTTCTACGGCGGCCATCGTCTGGGCAACAGCGTCCTTGGCACGGCCGACAGCATCCGCGCCCTGAAGCGCGATCAGATGCACGACTACTTCCGCCGTCGCTACGTCGCTCCGAACATCACCGTTGCTGCCGCCGGGGCGTATGAGTGGAGTCATCTCGTCGATCTGGTCGAGAAGCAGTGCGGCAACTGGGAAGGCGGGCCGATTGGCCGGGAAGGCATCGGCGAAATCGAGGCCAGGGAGAGCTTCAAGGTCGTCGTCAAGGAGAAGGTGGCTCAGGAACATGTCTTCCTCATCGCGCCAGGGCCGTCGGCGGAGTCGAAGTTTCGCCATGCGGCAGGCGTGTTGCTGACCGTTCTGGGCGACGACTCGGGAAGCCGGCTCTACTGGGAACTGGTCGATCCCGGCCACGTCGAATCGGCGGGCAGCGGACTCGACGCCAGTGAGGGAGCGGGGGCCTATTTCACGTCGTTCAGCAGCGAGCCGGAGCGCGCGGAGCAGAACCTGGCTGTTGTGCGGCGTGTCCTCGAAGAAGTGCAGCGCGACGGCATCACAGCCGAGGAGCTGCAACAGGCGAAGACCAAGATTCAGTCGCATCTGGTACGGGCCAGCGAGCGCTCGCATCGGCGGATGCTCGACCTCGGCGCGGCCTGGACCTATCTTGGCCGTTATCGCTCCATCGACGACGAACTGAACGATTACGACGCGGTCACCCTCGGCTCGGTGCGCGAGGTCCTCGACCGCTATCCGTTGACTCAGGTGGCCACGCTCGCCCTGGGGCCGCTGACGTCTCTGCAACAGCCCGCATGAACGCCGACTCGCTGCTGGACAGGCTGGGCCGTTCCCTCGAACGGCTCAGCCTGCGGGGTACCGGCCTGGTGGTCGGCGTCTCGGGTGGTCCCGACAGCGTCGCCTTGCTCCTGGCCCTGGCTCGAATCGGCGTTCAGCCCCTGGTCATCGCTCATCTCAATCATCAACTTCGCGGTCCGGAATCCGAAGCGGACGAAGCGTTCGTGCGCAATCTGCACCATACGCTCGTCGAGAAGGGCCAGCCCCACTTGGGACTTTGCTGTGACCGGCTGGACATTGCCGCCCTCGCCGCGGCGGAGGGTGAGAATGTCGAGGCGTCGGCCCGTCAGGAGCGCTATCACTGGCTGGCGCAGGTGGCGACGCAGCAGGGGTTGAGGCACGTCGTCACGGGACACACAAGGGACGATCAGGCCGAGACGGTCCTGCATCGGCTGCTGCGCGGTGCAGGCTTGCAGGGGTTGCGCGGCATCGCCGAGAGACGGCCTCTACGGGACGGCGTCGAACTGGTGCGGCCGCTGCTCGATGTGTCGCGTGGTGAGGTGATGGCCTTTCTCGAAGCGGAGGGAATCCGCGCCTGTGAGGACAGCACCAATGCGGACGTGAGTCTTACCCGCAATCGCATTCGGCATGAGTTGCTGCCCTATCTCGAAGAACACTTCAACCCGGCCGTGCGCGCCGTGCTGAACCGTCTGGCGCATGAGGCGGAAGAGGCGTTCGAGGAGGAGCAAGCGGAGGTGCGAGCGCTGCTGAAGGAAGCGGAACGACCTCGCGCGAAGAACAGCGTGATCCTCGATGGAGAGACCTTGGGGCGTTCGTCGCGGCGTCGAGTGTGCTTGTTGTTCCGTCATGTGTGGCAGAGAGAGAACTGGCCGGCGGGCGGAATGAGTTTCGCTCACTGGCAGCGTCTGGAGGCAATCGTCTTCGACGACCTGACCGCGACCGATCTACCGGGAGGTATGCACGCCCGAAGGCGTCAGCGTATCATTCAACTGAGTGAGAAGCGTCAGGCCGGCCCGTTCGGAGATCGCCCATGTTCATCCTGAGCGGGCACATCGGAGATATTTCCCACAATGCCCTGCTGTTCACTCCAGACGGACAGGAGTTAGTCTCGGCGGGAGGCGATCTGACGGTGCGCGTTTGGGACGTGTCTGAACAGTGTCAAAAAGCGATGATGCGGGGCCATGCGCACATTATCTCCGGATTGACCCAGATACCGAGAACATGCCTTTTTGCAAGTGGTGGTTGGGAGGGTTCCGTTTGGGTATGGGACCTGACGACAAATCAGCCTTTACGGTCCCTCACCCAGAAGGCTTCCGTATTCTCCCTGACTGCCTCGCCCGATGGGAACATGCTGGCAGTGGCGGGGGGCAAATGGTCCGGGTACGGTGACGATGAAGGCAATGCAGCGTGGATCTGGGACACCCGGACGTGGAAGCCGAAACCAAACATTGGAGTTCACTACGCGCGGATCTACACGCTTTGCTTTTCCCCGGACGGCAAGCAACTCATAACGGGTGCGGCGGATCGCCTCTGCTGCATCTGGGACGTGGAGAGCGGCGACCGCCTGGCCTCACTCACTCATTCAACCGGGATTCAGGGACTTGCTGTCATGGAAGGCAAGTTGGCTGTGGCGGCGGGACGTCGCGTGGTCGTCTGGACATTGCCCGCAGCGACGAAGAAGTCTCCCACCCGGCTGGCGACACTAACCGGCTACACGGG
>JBBRIK010000514.1:0-5032 GCA_038221045.1 Gemmatales bacterium | reverse complement strand
GAATCCTACAGTTGTATCCTGGGCCGACTCATTGAGTCATTCACGGTGGAAATGGACATTCCACTGCACAGCGGCGGATCGACGACATTTCGGAAGAAGGCAAAGAAGCGAGGGCTGGAGCCAGATGAGTGCTACTGGATTCAGAACGAGCTGAAGATGCGCGGGAAAAAAGAGTTCGACTTCAAAGTCGATCCGCCTCCCGACCTGGCCATCGAGGTCGATATCACCAGCAGTTCGCTCGACCGCATGAGCATCTATGCCAGCCTCGGCGTCCCCGAGATCTGGCGCTTTGACGCGGAGTCATTTCACATTCATCTGTTGCAGCCGGACGGCACTTATGAAGTAAGCGAATTGAGCATCGCCTTGCCGGGGTTGCCGCCCTCCGAAGTCGTGCGCTTTTTGGATAAGAGCGACGAAATGGACGAGACGAGTCTCATCCGCGCGTTTCGGACCTGGATTCACGAGACACTCCTGCCTCCTCCTCCGCAAGCGAAGAAAAAGCGCCGGCCCAGGAAACAATGAGAGGCGACGTCACAAACAGCGCCGATCCTCGGAACGCGGATCATCGACCAGTTCGCCGCTGTGCAGCACCCCATTCATCGCCCGTTCGCGCCACGGCCCCGGTGCGTCGAATAATTTCGGGTCGATTGCCATGTCCGTCATCAGCACGCCAGGCCGATGCAGTTTGAGCTGTCCCATGATCTGTCCATCCGGCCTGACCGTGAAACTCGCCCAGCGCGAGGGCCGCGTCGTGCTGTTGTTGGCACTGAACCAGAAGTGGTTCTCTGCCGCCCGGCACGACATCGTCGCCGGGACGATCGTTCTCCAGATGTTGTAACGCTGGTCCGCCACCGGCGACGTCCGCGCGTTGTGGAACGACTGAAACATCACCTCGACGCCGAGCTTGCGATACTCGCGATACAGTTCGGGAAAGCGATAGTCGTAGCAGATCAGGAAACCGCAGAGGACCCCCTTGATGCGGCAGGTCGTCAGCCGATTGCCTGGGGTGTAATGGCACAGGTCGAGCGTCGGCTTCTTGCCGCCCGTCCCCGTGCAGAAGCGCTTGTCGTAGCGATCGACAATGTCTCCCTTTGCATCGATCACATAGAGAGAGTTGTGCGGCTTGACGCCGTCGGAAAGCCGATGCGCGGAACCGAGCAGCACCCACAATCCCAGGCGGCGAGCGGCGGCCATCACGTCGCGCGTCGCGGCGGTCAACTCGTCCCAGTTGATCGCGCCGCTGCCGGGCATATCGACGCCCGCGTAGCCTGACAGACACGCCTCGGAGAAATGGGCAACGTCCGCGCCGCTCCTCGCGGCCTGTTCCATTTGGCGCAGGACAGAGCATCGATTGTGTCCGACGCTGGCCTCGACGGCGAACTGGCAGGTGGCGACACGCAGTTGCTTCATCGCGGACGCTCTCTTTCCAGGCGGTAAGGAAGATCGTTGAATATCCTATTATCGCAAGCTGTCATCGAGGGACAGTCTTCCATGGACGTCCTGTTGAGCGCCGAGCAGATTCACAAACGTGTTGAAGAGCTGGCGCGCCGCATCACCGGCGACTATCGCGGCCAGTCGATCACCGTCGTCGGCGTGCTGACAGGCAGTCTCGTCTTTCTCGCCGATCTGATTCGCCGGATCGAACTGCCCCTGAAAATCGCCCTGATTCACGCCTCCAGCTATCGCGGCGCTGTCACTCGTCCCGGCGAGCTGCGCATCAACGACGAACTGTTGCCCGACGTCAAGGGCCGCCACATCCTCCTGCTCGATGACATCCTCGATACCGGGCGAACGCTCTCACGCATGATCGAACATCTCCACGGCCTCGGAACGCTCTCGGTCAAGTCGGTGGTCCTGGTCCGCAAGCGCGGACGGCAGGAGGTCGTCATCGAGCCGGACTATTTTGGCTTCGAGGTGCCGGACGTCTTCATCGTCGGCTACGGTCTGGACCACAACGACGAGTATCGGCATTTGCCTTACATCGCGATTCTTCCTGAAGAACGAGGGGAATGATGGCACGGAAGGTCCTTTTCGTCATTCCCAACCTCGATTACAGCAGCCTCACCGCTCAGGTCCGGACGCTGCTCCTCGCCCTCCCCGCGGAACAATTCCAACGCCGTGTTTGCGTCCTGGGTCGTTCCGGGCCGTGGGCGCAATCCCTGAGACAGGCCGGCGTCGCGGTCGATACGCCGGGAAGCGACCGGCTTTTCGATCTGAAGCCGCTCGTTCACTTGCGGCATGTCGTCAAGGAATTCGCTCCCGACGTGTTGCACCTCTGGGGAATGACTCCTCTACGAAGCGTTTTTCTCAGCGGCTTCTCCGGCAGGGTCATCGTCAGCCCCTGTCCGAGGCATGACGCCTTACGTTCCCACTGGCGACGGCTCGACGGCTGGCTCTTGCGGCGAGCGCATCGCGTCCTCGCTTTCGGCGAGGTCGAGGCAGAACGCTGCCGCAGCCACGGCGTCGCTGCCGACCGGCTGGTCCTTGTCCGGCCCGCCGTCAAGATCGAGGAGAAGGGTACATCGCAAAAGGAGCGATTCATCCTGTGCATCGGCCGGCTCGAAGCGCCAAAAGGGTTCCTCGACGCGATCTGGGCGCACGATATCCTGCGTTATGTCCATCCCGAACTGCGCCTCGTCATTGCGGGAGGTGGCCCGGAGCGCGAACGGCTTCGACGATTTGCCGCCGGCCTGCGTTCGCTTGAGCAAGTCGAACTGCTCGGTGATGTACCGCAGGTCGGCCCTTTACTGAAACAGGCGGAGCTTGTCTGGTCGCCGGGACGCTGCGAAACGGGAACCCAGGTGATCCTCGAAGCGATGGCGGCAGGCAAAGCGGTGATCGCGAGCAAATTCCCGCGATTGGCTGAGTTAGTCGTCGAGGGCGAGACGGGTTTTCTCGTGCCCGCGGAGGACAAGGCGGCACTGGCCCGGCAGACGCAGTTGCTTCTCAGCGACCCCTCTCTGCGCGAACGCATGGGAGAAGAGGGCCGGCGGCGTGTTGAGGAGCAATACACTCCCGAGGCGCTGGCGTCCGCGTGCGCCCGGCTCTACACGGACTGAGGGATCGGGACCAGCGCGGGCCAGAAGGGTTGTCATGTCGATGAGCCGGCGCAGCGACTCCACCACCCTCGAACCGCAGGGGAGAACCGCCATGAAGAAGCTGATCAATCGGCCGCGGGACGTGGTCGAGGAGATGGTCGAGGGGCTGGTTGCCGTCTATCCAGGGCTGCGCCGCCTGCCGGGACACACGGTCCTTCTCCGTTCCGACCTGCCTGACGCAGCGGCGCGGCCCGTTGCAGTGATTTCCGGCGGAGGCAGCGGCCACGAGCCGGCTCACGCGGGCTACGTTGGCCGAGGCATGCTCAGCGCGGCCGTCGCTGGGGACGTCTTCACCTCTCCCGCTCCTGCTGCCGTCCTTGCCGCCATCCAAGCCACGGCTGGGCCACGGGGCGCCCTGCTGGTCGTCAAGAACTATACCGGCGACCGGCTCAACTTTGGCCTGGCCGCCGAGATCGCCCGCGCCGAAGGCATCGCTGTCGAGACCGTCCTGGTGGCCGACGACATCGCCCTCACTGGCTCTCAGGGTGCCGTGGGGCCGCGTGGGCTGGCCGGAACGATCCTGGTTCACAAGATCGCCGGCGCTGCCGCGGAGGCAGGAGCCACACTCGAAGAGGTCGCCGAAGTGGCGCGGGCCATCGCGAGCGATGTGCGGACGATGGGAGTGGCCCTGTCTCCCTGTACGGTGCCCGCCGCCGGCCGCCCTGGCTTCGCGCTGGCAGAGAGTGAGATCGAACTCGGCCTGGGCATTCACGGTGAGCCTGGCGTCCGGCGTGGGCCTCTGGAACCTGCCGATATCCTGGTTGACCACCTGCTTGAAGCCATCCTCGCTGCGCCAATGTCTGGATCGGGCCGGCTCGTGCTGATGGTGAACAACCTGGGCGCGACCCCGATAATGGAACTGGCCATTGTGGCGCGGCGGGCTGTGGCTGTTCTGGAAGAGCGAGGACTTGCGGTCGAACGGGTCTACATGGGAACATTCCTGTCTGCTTTGGAGATGGCTGGCGTATCGCTCACCGTGCTGCCCGTCGATGACGCCCGGCTGTCTCGCCTGGATGCTCCGACCGAGGCGGCGGCCTGGCCCAATGCTGCCGCGAGGTCGCGAACGAGGAGCACGCTGCACGCCGAACCTCCTCCTGCTTCTCCGGCTCGACCAGTCACAGGGAGTCCACAGACTGCGCTGGGACAAGCTCTGGCCGTGGCGATCCGTGCCGCAGGAGATGCCCTGATCCGGGAAGCCCCACGTCTAACACAACTGGATCAGGCGGTCGGCGATGGTGACCTCGGCATCAGCCTGGAGCGAGGCGCCCGCACTGTCATCGAGGCGCTTCCGTCGTATCACCTGGATGATCCCGCCGTCACGCTGCGCGAACTGGGCTTGACCTGGCAACACGCCGTCGGAGGCACGTCCGGCCCCCTGTATGCTGCCTTCTTCTTCCGCGCTGCCAGCCGGTTGCAGGACGCTCGTCCTGATGATCCACGCGTCTGGTCCGAGGCATTCCTCGCCGGCTGCACAGCGATCGCGGAGCTGGGTGGAGCGGCGCAAGGCGATCGCACCATGCTCGACGCCCTGTGGCCCGCCGCCGAGTCCTTCCAGAAAGTGGTGACCTCAGGTGCGATGGTCAGCGATGCGATCCGTGCCTCTGCGGCGGCGGCGGCGACCGGGGCGCGGAGGACCGCCGACATGCTGCCCCGTCGCGGGCGGTCGAGCTATCTGGGGGAGCGGACACGGGGCCACACGGACCCTGGAGCCGAGGCGGTCGCGGTGTGGCTCGCCGCCCTGATTCCCTCCTGACTTCTCCATCAGCAGGGGGCAACAGGGGTGTCCCGCTGACCTAGTCCTGAAAAAAGCGATGAACTCGGCACCCAAAAGGTCGGAATTCTGAAAAAACTCGAAAACCCTCGGCGTTTCTGGGGTATTTGAAGAGTAGACCGTTTCTTCACTCACTCCAGCGACGAGGGTTTTCAAGTGAATG
>JBBRIK010000513.1:0-5036 GCA_038221045.1 Gemmatales bacterium | reverse complement strand
GTGAAGTGCCGCTTCGGTCCCCGCACCTCCCAGATCCCCTCGTCCGGTCGCCCGCACGCCTCCTCGGTGAAGTCGAGCAGGGCCTGCTCCAGCCGCCAGCCGCTCGCATCGTGCGGGGTCAGCCCGAGCTTGCGGGATTGGTAGAGAGCGTCGAGTACCTCGCCATACACGTCGAGCTGGAACTGCCGCGAGGCAGCGTTGCCGATCCGGACGGGCTGCGACCCCTCGTATCCTGGGAGCCAGCTCAGTTCCAGTTCGGTCAGCCGCCGTTCCCCCGCCAGCCCATACATGATGTTGGCCGCGGCCGGGCGGCCGGCGACGGCCCGCAGCAGCCAGGCCCGCCAGGCGGCTGCCTCCTCGGTATAGCCATTCTTGAGCAGCGACAGGAGAGTGAAGGTGGCATCCCGGAGCCAGCAGAACCGATAGTCCCAGTTCCGCACCCCGCCGATCTGCTCCGGCAGCGACGTCGTGGCGGCGGCCACGATCCCCCCGGTTGGGGCGTAGGTCAGGGCCTTCAAGGTGATAAGGGATCGGGCCACGGCTTCGCGATACGGCCCCTTGTAGGTACACTTGCCGGCCCATTTCTTCCACCAGGCAGTACACTCGTGCAGGGCTTTCTCAGCGTCGATCGGGGTGGGGGCCGGCTCGTGCGATGGGTGCCAGGTGAGGACGAACGCAACCCGCTCTCCGGCGGCAATCGTGAACTCGGCCGTCGTTTTCTGGTCCGCATACATCAAGGACACCGAGGTCAGCAGCCGGAGGGAGTCCGGCCCGGCGACCGCCCAGATGCCTCCCTCGACTCGCTGCACCCACGGATCGATGGAGCCGTAATCGAACCGCACCACCAATTCGGATCGCATGGGGACACGCCCCCGTTTGCCCTCGACAATGCGGACGAGGTTTGGAAGGCGGTCCCGGCCGGGCATGAAATCGATCACCCGGACTGCTCCGTCGGCTGTCTCAAACTCGGTCTCCACCTCAAGGGTGCCGGGATGGTAGTCGCGGCGGACGGTCAGGTCTTCGCTGACCGGGGCGATCAGCCAGCGGCCATGTTCCGCGGCGCCGAGCAGGGCGGCAAAGCTGGCGGGGGAGTCGAAACGCGGGAAGCAGAGCCAGTCGATCGAGCCATCGCGGCCGACCAGAGCGCATGTCTCGCAATCGCCGATCAGGGCATAGTCTTCGATACGGGATGGCATGAGCCGTCAGTGGTTAGGGTTAAGGGCAAGGATTCGACCCAGGACAACGCCTCTGCCATCCGGCATGAATCAAAGACGATACCGCACCGATGCAGGCTTCGCAACCTATTCTCGGTGAACAATGGTGTGGGGAAGCTGGATTCCTGGTCCTCGGATTCTGCCTCGCCTCCGGATGGAAGAAGCAGAGCGTTGGGGCCAGAAAGCGCGCACCTCGGACGGAAATTCGCGGCAGGGTGTGTGTAGCGCACGCGCAATGCAACGAAAGGTGAGACTTCTTCATAATAGTGAACGTATGGATACATAGACAAGGGGAGAAGAGCAGAGAAAGGTGATGGAACGGGCATGAAGATTGCTAGCTTTTTCTTCTTCAGACGATCTCTGTACGATCTTTCGTTTTCTCTCCCCGATGGGTTCACGATTCAGGAGGCTTTCATGAAGCGACAAGGTACGGCTCTGTGGGTGGGAACGACTCTCTTTCTCGGCGGCGTCCTGCTGGCGAATCATTTCGATAAACCCGATCCGGATAAACCGCCTCCGAAGTCCAACGATGCCGTGGCCGACGCTCAAACGCCTCGCGATGTTCCCCGCGACCGGCCCGAACAGAAGATGAGCAAACACGACAATGCGGACGCCTTCAAGCCCAATACTCCTGCTCCTCTGTCGCGTGCGGTGAACGAGCAGCCCAACAAGGGCCGGGTGGACGGCTTTGATTTCGCGCGCGATCCCTTCGGCTCCGAGAAGCCGAAGATGACCTTCGAGGAGGTCATGAAGGCCGACGTCGCCGACAAGGCCAAGATCATGGCGGAACAGCGCCGGCTGCTGGAGAGCCGCTACGACCTGAAGCGGCGGGCGGTCGAGGGATTGACGATGACGCGCGGCAAGCCGGTCCCCGTCGGCCCGACGGCTCGAATGGCCGAAGGCATGACCTGGGACAAACTGGCCGCGATGTCGCCGGCCGACATGCGCAAGCAGGGTGCCTTCCCGTATCCATCGCTGCCGCATCCCAAGCACGCCGTCGGCGGGCAGGTCTTCCCGTCAATGCAGATCAAGATGTTCCCTCGCCTGGAACGCTTTGACGTCGATTTCGACATCCCCGAGGAGTTTCTGCCGGAGTTCCCGCCCGCCATCTTCTTGCAGAATCGGCCCGAGATGGGAGACGTGTCGCGTGGCGAGGTCGTCTCGATCAACAACTTTCGCCGGCTGTTCAAGGACCTCATCACCCCCGTGCAACTCGAAGGCTTGCGGATGCTCGTGACGCCATTGCCGCAAGAGGAGTTCAACCCGACGGACGACCGCAAGACTGCGAATGCCAGCCTGGGCGTGACCTGTCTCGACTGTCACGTCAATGGCCATACGACGGGCCAATTCCATCTCACTCCGGACGTGCGGCCGCAAGAGCGACGTATGCGTCTCGACACCGTCAGTCTGCGCGGCATGTTCAATCAGCAGATTCACGGCTCGAAGCGGAGCCTGCGTTCGGTCGAGGACTTCACGGAGTTCGAGCAGCG
The DNA here is from genome assembly GCA_038221045.1 of Gemmatales bacterium. Lineage (GTDB taxonomy): Bacteria > Planctomycetota > Planctomycetia > Gemmatales > Gemmataceae > JBBRIK01. Next base: position 2,332 of record JBBRIK010000513.1, on the reverse strand, counting down.
GACGGCCTACTTCAATGGCGATCCGATTCGGGCCATGAAGAAGGGCTTCATGGAGATTCCGCGCACGCAGATTCCGCACATGGCGCAGATGCAGAACATGTTTGACTTCCCGCCTGCTCCCAAGCTCAATCGCCTGGGCCGGCTCGATCCGGAGAAGGCCAGCGAGAGCGAAATGCGCGGCGAGAAGCTCTTCTTCGGCAAGGCCCAGTGCAGCGTCTGTCATCCGGCGCCGTTCTATCTCGACGACAAGATGCACGACCTGAAGCTCGAACAGTTCCTCAACGAGCCAGGCGATGGGCCGATCAAGAGCTTCACCCTTCGCGGTATCAAGGACAGCCCGCCCTACCTGCACGATGGCCGCTGCCTGACGCTGGAGGACACCGTCGAATTCTTTAACCTCGTGTTGAGCTTGAAACTGACGAAGGATGAGAAGACCGATTTGGTTGCGTTCCTGCGGCAACTGTAACGGACTGGGAACGAGCGCGAAACGACAAGCAGGATCGATTGCTTGTCGTTTCGCGTTTTCAACCACTTGCGTCGCGCAGGCCGAGCGGCTACGATGTCAAAGTTGAATCCTCCCGCCATCCGGCCCTCTCTCCTGGCCGGTCCCGCTGAATTGATCCTCCTCTCGCGAGGAACCCGCCATGCGTTCTCTTTCGGCTCTGCTTCTTGTCCTCGCTGCCCTCTCGCCTCTCCAAGCGCAGGATCCCGTTCTCCTGCCTCCGTCCAAGTCGATTGAAGAAGTAATCGATCACTATATCGACGCGGCGTTGGCGGAGGCCAACGTCAAGCCGGCTCCCTTCGTCGATGACGCCGGCTTCCTTCGCCGGGTCACGCTCGACCTCGCCGGCCGCATTCCGACAGCGGCCGAGGTCCAGGCGTATGTCTCTTCCACCGATGCGGACAAGAAGGTCAAACTCGTCGATCATCTGCTTGGCACTCCGTCGTATGTCCGCCATCAGGCCAGCGAGTTCGACGCGATGCTGTCGGCCAATCGGCCCGGCGAATTGAGGGGTTACTTCCTCGACGCCGTCGCTCAGAATCGGGGTTGGGATCGCGTCTTTCGCGAGTTGCTCCTGCCGGTCGAGAACGATCCGAAACAGAAGGGGACGTCGAGTTTCCTGCGCCAGCGCGTCAGCGACCTCGACCGCCTTGCCAACGACGTCAGCGTGCTGTTCTTCGGAGTGAACGTGTCCTGCGCTCAGTGCCACGATCATCCCAAGGTCGATGACTGGAAGCAGGATCACTTCTTCGGCATGAAGGCGTTTTTCGTGCGGACGTATGACGCCGGCGGCTTTGTCGGCGAGCGCGAGTTCGGGCTGCTCAAGTTCAAGCCGCTCAAGGGAACCGAGAAGCCGGCGAAGATGATGTTCCTGACCGGCAAGTCGGTCGAACACGCCAGCTTCCGCGAGCCAACGGTCGATGAACGCAAGAAGGAGCAGATGCGCGTTGAGGAGCAGAAGAAATCGAAGAAGCCGCCGGCCGCGCCGGCGTTCAGCGCTCGCGCTCAACTGGTCGATATCGCCCTGCAAGCGGGCGAGCGCGACTACTTCGCGAAATCGATCGTCAATCGTCTCTGGCATCGCCACTTCGGACTCGGTCTGGTCACGCCGGTCGATCAGATGCACTCGGCGAACGATCCGAGTCATCCCGAACTGCTCGCCTGGCTGGCCCGCGACACCATCGCTTCAGGGTACGATCTGAAGCGTCTGACGCGGGGTCTGGTGCTGAGCAAGACCTATGCACGTTCGTCGCGCTGGGAGGGCGAAAGTTCACCGAAGGCGCACCTGTTTGCCGTGGCTCGCGTTCGGCCGCTGACGCCATCGCAGATGGCCACGTCGCTGCGGCTGGCAACGAGCGATCCGCTCAGCCTGAGCGCCAATCCGAAGATGGACGATCTTGAGAAACGTCTCGAAGGGCTGGAGAACAGCGCCCGTGGGATGGCCTCGCTGTTCGAGCAGCCACGCGACGATTTCCAGGTCAGCGTGATGGAGGCGCTGCTGTTCAGCAACAGCGACCGCATCCAGAAGGAGATTCTGAGCGATAGCGGCGACCGTCTCCTGGGCCGGCTCAAGCAGTTGAAGAGTCCAGAGGAAATGATCGACGTGGCGATCAAGAACGTCTTCTGTCGTCCGCCGCGTCCGGAAGAGGTCGAGGTGCTGAAGTCGTTCCTGGCGAAACGAGCGGACCGTCCCGCCGAAGCGGCGCGGCAGATGGTGTGGGCGCTGCTGACGTCCTCGGAGTTTCGATTCAATCATTGACAGACACAGGCGAGCGGGGGGTGTGAACCCCCCGGTAATCAGTACCGGGGGGTTCACACCCCCCGCTCGCC
>JBBRIK010000512.1:0-5047 GCA_038221045.1 Gemmatales bacterium | reverse complement strand
GGAACCCGGCAAGAAGGATACCGACGTCAACTGCATTATGCTCTTTCTCGTCGGCGGTCCCAGCCACATCGACACCTGGGACCCGAAACCGAAAGCTCCCGACGAGGTGCGCGGTCCCTTCAAGCCGATCAAGACCAGCGTCCCCGGCATGGAGATCACCGAGATATTCCCGCGCATGGCCAAACGCGCCGAGCAGTTCTCGCTCCTCCGCGGCGTCTATCACACCGCCACCGCCGTCCACGACACCGGCCATCAGATGATGCAGACGGGACGGCTGTTCGCGGGCGGCATCGAGTATCCGCACGTCGGCAGCGTCCTGACGTACCTCAAGGGCCAGCGCGGCGAGGTGCCGGGCTACGTTCTGCTGCCGCGTCCGATCGGCCGCACGGGAGGCAATCTCCCTCATGGCCACGCGGCCGGCTTCCTCGGCAAACAGTACGATCCCTTCATCCTCAACGCCGATCCCAACGACAAGCACTTCAAGGTGCCTGACCTGTTGCCGCCCGACTATCTCTCGGCCATTCGGGCGCAGCGGCGACAGAAGATGCGCGACGCGGTCGATGGCGCGATGGAGGCGTTCGAGAACCAGCCGCAGGCGAAGCAACTCGACGACAACTTCAACCTCGCCTATCGGCTGATGTCCAGCCCGCAAGCGCGGGGTGCCTTTGCTCTCGACAAGGAACCGGAGAAGACGCGCGACCGCTATGGCCGGACGCGCTTCGGCCAGAGCTGCCTGATGGCCCGGAGGTTGATCGAGGCGGGAGTGCGTCTGGTGACGGTCAACATGTTCGAGACGGTCTTCGACGAGGTGACCTGGGACATCCACGGATCGAGGCCGTTCACGGACATCACGGAGATGGCGAAGCTGGTAGCGCCGTCGTTCGATCAGGGCTACAGCATGCTGCTGGAAGACCTGAAGGAGCGCGGCCTCTACGAATCGACGATCGTGATCGCGATGGGCGAGTTCGGCCGCACGCCGAAGATCAACCCGGCAGGCGGTCGCGATCATCATCCCGGCGTGTGGACGATCATGATGGGCGGCGGGCCAATTAAGGGCGGCCAGGTCATCGGCGAGTCGGACGAGTTGGGCTATGTGCCAAAGGCCCGGCCGGTGACGCCCGCCGAGGTGGCCGCAACGCTGTACAAGGCCCTGGGCTTCAATCCACACCGGGAACTGCCTGGCCCGCAGAATCGTCCACTGCCGTTGGCGGACTACAACGCCCAGCCGATCAAGGAGCTGTTCTGAGTCCTTTCTTGCCGCTTGCGGCTTAGCGGTCCTTGTTGCGAAGCCGCAAGCGGCAATCGTTATCCCCTTCACGGAAGAGGACGAATATGGCGACGGCTGTGGAAACGATTGTGAAATGGGGACCGCCAACGGACAAGCCCGATGGTTTGTGGGAGTTCGTCGACGGCGAGTGGAAGGAGATACCTCGAATGGGCGCCGTCGCGAGCCTGCTTGCGTTTGATCTGGCAGCGCGAATCCATCGGTTCGCGGACGAGAAACGCCTTGGCGTGACGACGACGGAAACTCTGTTCCGTCTCTCCCCAAAGGGGCCGGCACGACGTCCAGACCTGGCATTTATTTCTTACGATCGCTGGCCGTTCACAGTACCTTTCACGGAAGATCCGCCTGCCTTCGACGTCGTCCCGAACCTGGCTGTCGAGGTGAACAGCCCCTCCAACACGCTTGAAGAGATCCACGGCAAGGTTCACGACTACTTCTTCCACGGAGTCCAACTGGTCTGGGTCCTCTTGCCGCGGCAGCGGTTCGTATACGTCTACGAGTCCATTGAGGATGTTCGAGGTCTGTCGGATAAACGTGAACTGGAGGGCGGTATCGTGTTGCCGGGCTTCCGGCTCCCTCTCGCGGAATTGTTCGGTGCGGGGCTGAAACCCAGTTGACTGGGACACCGAGCCATTCATTTCAGGAGGGCCCATGTCGATCCGCAACCTGTCTTTCAGTTTCGACGAACGCCTCAAGGAACTGGACAGGTTCTTCGAGAAGAAAGACCGGGTCCACGAGACGATGCGGCGTCTGGTCAAGCGGCTTGAGAAGGCGGGTATCGCTTACGCCGTGGTTGGCGGCATGGCGGTCTTCGCCCAGGGGTATCGGCGGACGACGAACGATCTCGACGTCCTGCTGACCGCCGAGGGATTCGAGGAGTTCCGCGAGCGATTCGTCCCCAAGGACTACGATCGCCACGAAGGCCGACCTCGACGCTTCACCGACAAGAAGAGCGAGGTTTCTGTCGATGTGCTGATCGCGGGCCGCTATCCCGGCAACGGTAAACCGGGACCCATCGCCTATCCGGACCCGGCCAATGTCGTCACGATAATTGAGGACATTCGTGTCCTCGATTTGCCGACGCTGATCCAGTTGAAGTTGGCCGCTCGCCGCCATCAGGATTTCGCCGACGTCGTCAATCTGATCCGCGTTCACAACCTGGACGAGTCGTACCAGGACAAACTGCATTCCTCGCTGCATCGCGACTACATCGAGTGCCTGGAAGAGAAGCGGCGCGAAGATGAGTATGAAGCGCGCGAGGGATAGGGTTCCTTTCCGAGGATCGAACGTGACACGACGAATTCTCAGTCTTCTGGCTCTCGTTGGGCTGCAAGTCATTGCATTCGTCGTTCTCACCGGCCGGAATGAGGGACCGCCTGAACCAGATCCCTTATCCGCCAACGATTACTTTGAAGATACGGCTCTCCCCCAGACACCCGAGAAGACCGCCCCGATAGCACGCGGAGCGTTTGAGGAACGCATGTTGCGGCTGGCCGACACCGGCTGGACGGACAGCCGGCCAATCGCTGGTCAGCCCGAAATTGTCTTTCACCAAACGAAGCAACAACCCTTGGCTCTTCCTCCAGGCACCTTCAGGGAACAGCTACTGCACTTCACCGGGGAATATGAACGGTACGGGCTCGCGGATCGAACGCTCTCCTGGTCGGAGATCGACTGCCTTGCCCCTCCGGGACCAAGAGTTCGATTTAGCGGAAGCAAACATGGCAAGACACATGGCAGCAAACTCTATCTCGTGTTTGCACGCCGGCTCTGGCCTGGAACGTGGGGCGACAGGATCGGTTCGTACATCACCTCGCCCGATGGCAAATCCCCCATTGGCCAGGTGGTCGTGAAAGAGTCCTGGATTCCGGAGGAAGTAGGGGCGAAGGAGAGAGAATCGTTGAACCGCGAGGTAGGGTTCGGTCTGAAATTTTTCGCGGAGAACGATGGCCGGTTCTATCGTCCTGTTCGCAAAGGCGACTTGTTCATCATGGTCAAACTTGACCCAACAACGCCCGGCACCGATGCCGGCTGGGTGTATGGGACGGTGACGTCCGATGGAAAGACCGTCACCTCAGCGGGTCAGGTTCCGTCGTGCATGAGATGTCATCAGAAAGCGCCGCACGATCGCCTCTTCGGCTTGCGGTGACACGGTCATGCTGAAGCGATCAGCGCGGATGCACGTTGAGGCGCAAGCAGCCAGGGGAGAGGAAGCATTGACATGCGGTTGACACTCGAAAACGGAACCGTCATCGACAATCCCACCGCCGCTCAGATCGACGCTGCGGTGCGCTCGCTGAACTGGAGGGAGGACAACGCCTTCGCCATCCTCGAGCAGTCGGAATGGACGTTCATGCAGACCGCCCAGAACGACGATCCCGAGCGGCAGGTTCCGGTCTTTTTCCTGGACTATCAGGAAGGATCGCTGAAGAAGCACTACCACGCCGTCGATGAGCAAATCGCCCTGGATCGTGTCCTCACGGCGTTTCAGAAGTACGGGCGCGGCGACGCTTCCTGGCGCGATGATTTCGAGTGGGAGAGGCAGGAGGTGAGTTGAACCGATGGGCTGGGCTGGTGTGAAAAGGACAGTTCGGGCTATGCTGGGACCATTCGGTCAACTCCAACCCGGCGAGGATGCTATGCGGAAGCGAATTCTCGGTGCGGTCATCGTTTCGTTGATCGTGTTCGGTCAACCTGGCTGTCTGGACAAGCAGCCCGAGGACGCGATCCCAGCCGGCACGAACGTTCCGGCTTCGGAAGGCAAAGGAACCGCGACCGATCCATTCCACGATCGACTGCTACAGATTGCCCAGAGTTACGAAACCTATAAATGCCTGCTTGAGGACAAGATGAAGGCGGCGGGCTTCGCCTGTGACTTCACACCCTCCCGGCACATTGCCGGTCTGACGTCGGCGGGGAAGTTCACCTCGGACCTGGACATTCCGCTCACTCCATCGAACTTCACTCCTCCTTCAACTGCGGAGGACAAAATCATGCAGGTCAGCCGGAGCAGCGACGAGAAGACGCATGGAAAGAAACTGTACCTGGTCTTCTCTCGCTATCCGATCAACGTCATCACACAGAACATGGCGCTCCCTCTTGCGGGAGAAAGCGGAATTCAGCGCGTGGGGCAGGCGGTCGTCAAGGAATCGTGGGTTCCCGAAGCCGTGGCCGACAAGGGACAGGACAGGAAGGCCGTCAAGCGCACTCTCAGAGGCAAACCCGAAGACGCGGCACCGGACGCTCCGGATGTCAAGCAAGTGATCGAAATCGTTCCCTACGCACGGCACAATGGGAAGCTCTACCACGCAGGCAGAAAATACGGCCTGTTCATCATGTTCAAGTTGGACCCGAAGACACCCGGTACGGACAATGGATGGGTGTATGGCACTGTCAGCGCCGACTGCAAAGCAGTCCGCTCGGTTGGACGCCTCGAATCCTGTATGAAGTGTCACCAGGATGCGCCATACGATAGACTCTTTGGAACAAGAGAGAAGCAGAAATAGTCTGAATCGCCCCAACCCGGACCAACTCCATGAAACTGTCCGTTCCTCTCCTGCTTGTACTTGGCAGCCTCAGCGTGAGACAACTGCCGGCTGGCGAGATCCGCGTGTTCCCTGTCGAGGTGTCGCTCACGGGAGAGAACGCCTCACAACGTCTCCTCGTTGTTGTTGAGGAAGACGGAAAGATCGTTGCCGACCGCACGGCGAACGCCACCCTCGTCTCGTCGGACGAGAAGGTGGTTCGCGTCAGCGGCAAGGG
>JBBRIK010000511.1:0-5065 GCA_038221045.1 Gemmatales bacterium | reverse complement strand
ATCCGCTCGAAACTGCCGCCCGAGAAACTGCCGTGATAGTCCAGAATGCGCGGACTGCCGAGGTTCGACGTCATGATGACGATCGTGTTCTTGAAATCGACCGTCCGTCCCTGCGAGTCCGTCAGCCGGCCGTCGTCGAGCAACTGGAGCAGCACGTTGAATACGTCCGCGTGCGCCTTTTCGATCTCGTCGAAGAGGATGACGCAGAAGGGACGCCGCCGGACGGCCTCGGTCAGTTGGCCGCCCTCGTCGTAGCCGATGTAACCCGGAGGCGCGCCCATCAGACGAGAGACCGTGTGCTTCTCCTGATACTCCGACATGTCAATGCGGACCATCGCGCGCTCGTCGTCGAACAGGAACTCCGCCAGGGCGCGCGCCAGTTCCGTCTTGCCGACGCCCGTTGGCCCCAGAAAGATGAACGAGCCGATCGGACGATTCGGGTCCTTCAGTCCCGAACGCGCGCGCACTACCGCATCGGCGACGAGAGCGACGGCCTCATTCTGGCCGACGACGCGCTCGTGCAGTTCGCGTTCCAGGGCGAGCAGTTTCTGCGTCTCGCCCTCCAGCAGCCTCATCACAGGGACGCCGCTCCAACGGCTCACGACGGCGGCGATGTCTTCCTCGGTCACTTCCTGCTTGACCAGTTGCGCCTTGCCGTCGAGTTGCGGCGCGACCTCCAGCACCTTCAGTTGACGCTCCAGATCGGGAATGTCGCCATACTTCAGCCGGCTGGCGGCTTCGAGATTGCCCTGCTCGGATGCCTGCTCCAGTTCGCGGTTCAAGTGGTCGAGGCGCTCGCGCAGTTTGCCGAGGCTCTGCGTCTCTTCCTTCTCCTTTTGCCACTGGGCCTGGATCGTCTGCTGCTGCGTCTTCAGATCGGCCAGTTCCTTGTCGAGCTTGCCGAGACGCTCCTTCGAGGCCGTGTCCTTTTCCTTCGAGAGCGAGACTTTCTCGATCTCCAACTGCATCACCCGGCGATTGACCTCGTCGAGTGCGGCGGGGACCGAGTCGATCTCGGTGCGCAGTCGGGCCGCCGCCTCGTCCATGAGGTCGATGGCCTTGTCGGGCAAAAAGCGGTCGGCGATGTAGCGGTTGGACAGCACCGCCGCCGCGACGAGGGCCGAGTCCTTGATCGTCACCTTGTGATGGGCCTCGTAGCGCGACTTCAGGCCGCGCAGAATCGAGATAGTGTCCTCGACCGACGGCTGATCGACCATCACCGGCTGGAAGCGCCGCTCCAGGGCCGCATCCTTCTCGACGTGCTGGCGATACTCATCGAGGGTGGTCGCGCCGATGCAGTGCAGTTCGCCCCGCGCCAGCAGCGGCTTGAGCAGGTTGCCGGCGTCCATCGCGCCTTCCGCCTTGCCGGCCCCGACGATGGTGTGCATCTCGTCGATGAACAGGATGATCTGTCCCGCGGATTCCTGCACTTCCTTGAGGACGGCCTTGAGACGCTCCTCGAACTCGCCGCGGAACTTCGCGCCCGCGATCAGCGCGCCCATGTCCAGGGCGATCAGCCGGCGATTCTTCAGTCCCTCGGGAACGTCGCCCTTGACGATGCGCTGGGCCAAGCCCTCGACGATGGCGGTCTTCCCCACGCCAGGCTCGCCGATGAGGACAGGGTTGTTCTTCGTCCGCCGTGACAGCACCTGCACGACGCGGCGAATCTCCTCATCGCGGCCAATGACGGGATCGAGTTTGCCCTCGCGGGCGAACTGCGTCAGGTCGCGGCCAAACTTCTCCAGCGACTGATAGGTCGCTTCCGGGTTCTGTGATGTCACGCGCTGGTTCCCCCTTACCTCGTGCAACGCCTTCAACAAGCGAGCGCGGTTGATGCCCGCGTCCTTCAACATCCGGCCGGAAGCGCTGCTGTCTTCCGTCAACGCCAGCAAAAGATGCTCGACGGAGAGATACTCGTCCTCCAGTGCCTTCGCCTCCTCCTCGGCCTTCGTCAGCAAGCGATTCAGTGAAGCCGAGACATAGATATTCTCCGGGTTGGCCGGTCCGCCCGAGACGCGGGGCAAACGCTCCAGTTCCTGCTCGGCTTTTCGCTTCAAATTATCGACGCTGACGCCTGCCTTGCCCAGCAGCGCACTCGCCAATCCTTGGTCCTGCTCCAGCAAGCTGACCAGCAAATGCGGAACGTCAATGTACTGCTGGCCATTTCGAGCCGCCCGCTTCTGAGCGCTGAGCAGCGCCTCCTGCGCCTTTTCGGTGTAACGATTCAAATCCATGGTCGGTTCTCCGCTCTGGTCATGGGTTGAGGAATTGAAAAGCAATAGCGATGCCAGAGTCTTTGGGGAGACGAACTCGTTTGAAACCCGGCGATTATCAAGGCTTGCGATGAAGGCTTGAGAGGACTCCGGCGGGGAGGTCGCAATGAAAGTGACAGAGGCTGTCGTTTCGGCAGTCATGTGAGAAACGATGATGAAACGGGGAGGAGGGTTGGATGGACATCTGGTTTTCGGGATTTCCAGGCACGTTCCTGGGTTTGCGTCGTGCGAACACTTTTCGGACGCTCTTACCAGACACTGGACGAGAACCCTCTTGGTGAGGTAAGGTATAGTCTCCACCATCCCGGCGGTCTCCCGGAGCCCAGACGACCATGCGAGCGCGGCTGACGATTGAGAACGGCGACGCTTCTCCGCCCGAATCGCTTCTCGACGGCAAGTCGATCGTCAAACTCGGGCGTAACAAGGCGAACGATCTTATCCTTCGCGATAAGCACGCCTCGCGCTTTCATGCCGAGATTTTCCGCGAGAACGGCCGCTGGCGGCTGCGCGATTGCGGTACGACTAATGGCACCCGCCTGAACGGCCAGCGCATCACCTCAACGGTCGTTCTCGAACACGGTTGCGAGATCCGCGTCGGCGACGTTTCGATTCGCTTTGCGCTGGAGCCTTCCGAGCGCCCCACCGATGAGATCCCTCTGGGTCTGGGCGAGGCGCTGGCGAGCGAGCCTCCCGCGTTTGAGGCAGACGAGACCCCCGAGCTCAGCACTGTCCACTTCGAGCCGGACGAGTTGACCTCCCTGCTGAGCTTCATGGATGCCTCGCTGCGCGAGGATACTTCGACTGGGGTCGTCAAGCTCGCTCTGCGCACCGTGCATCTCCAGACGCAGGCTGCAGTCTGTGGCTTTCTCAGCCTCGACGAACATGACCCCCTGCCCAAGATGGTCCTGCCCTCGCAATCGCAGGTCGACGTCCACCTGAGCCGGGAGTTGACCCAGCGCGTGCAGCGCGACGGCAAAACGGCCTGGCTCGCCGACATGGCCACCCAGAGCAGCAAACCGCCGACCGACAGTCTGATCTCGTATTCGGACGCCTTGTGCGTGCCGGTGCAAACCGGCGGCGCTCCGCTGGGAGCGCTGCACGTCTATCGCTCCGATTCGACTTTCGAGGCATGCGAGGTCCGCTTCTGCGAAGCGCTGGCCGGATACCTGGCGCGCTGTCTGCACGTCCTCCGCTCCCGCCATGCCCTGGAGGCCGACAACTCACGGCTGCGCGAACACACTTCGACGGCCGAGCCGGAGTTGATCGGCGAGAGCCAGCCTATGAAGCAGCTCAAGCAGCAGATCCGCCGGCTGGCGGAGGGGCCGAAGATCGTCCTCGTCTGCGGCCAGAGCGGTTCCGGCAAGGAACTCGTCGCCCTCGCTCTGCATCGCCAGTCGAGCCGCCATGAGGGGCCGCTCGTCCCGGTCAACTGCGCCGCCATCGCCGCCTCAATGCCCGAAGGTGAACTGTTCGGCCATTGCAAGGGATCGTTCACCGGCGCGGTCGCCGACCGGCCCGGCTACTTTCAGCAAGCTGACATGGGCACGCTCTTTCTCGACGAGATTGGCGAGTTGTCCGAGGAGTGTCAGGCCAAGCTGCTGCGGGTGCTGGAGTCGGGGAAGTTCCGTCCCGTCGGCGGCACGATGGAATTGAAAGCGGACGTCCGCATCATCGCGGCGACGAATCGCGACCTCAAGACCGAGTGTCTCGAAGGGAATTTTCGCAAGGACCTCTTCTTCCGTCTGGGAGTCGAGATCAAGGTGCCGCCGTTGCGCGACCGGCGCGAGGACATCCCCGCCCTGGTCGCGCATTTCATGTACCGGTTGGCGGCGGAGTATCGGCGGGTTGTGCGTCTGTCGAGTGAGGCCCTCGAACGGCTCCAGGAGTATCACTGGCCGGGCAATGTGCGGCAGTTGCGTTCGGTCCTCGAGCATGCCATCGCGATGAGCGAGGAACCGATCATCGGCGCGGACGAACTGCACCTGTTCCCCGAGGGGCCGATCCTCGTTCCCGAGGGCGTGAGTTTGAATCTCGAGGAGCTGGAGCAGTGGGCCATTCGGCAAGCGCTGGCCCGGATGCACGGAACGATCGTGCAGACAGCGAAACTGCTGGGCATTCACCGCGATACGCTGATGGCGAAGATGAAGAAATATGGGATCGAGAATCCAAAGTCCGAAACTCGAAATCCGAAGGAGATGTGAAAGATCCAGTCAGGATTTCGAGTTCCGGATTGGAGAGACTTCAGTGCGTCGCGTCGCTGGGTTTGGTGCTGACGACGACAGTTGACGGGGCCGGCTCGGAGGATTCCTTGCCATGAATGGCGTCATAGACCTCCTGCCGGTGGACGGGGACTTCCTTGGGCGCCACGATGCCGAGTCGCACCTTGTCGCCGCGGATCTCCACCACGGTTACGATGATGTCGTTATTGATGACAATGCTTTCGTTTTTTTTTCTGGACAGTACCAGCATTGCCGTCTATCCTTCTCAAAATCATGAAGTCGATCGGGTGACTGGCTCCCACACTTCCGGGCCGGTTGCCCCTTGTGCCGGGAAGGATCCACCTTCCCTGTTGGAGTCGGATGAGACTCGGCAGCGCTCAATCCACTAGCCATTCCTTGTCGGGGTGGATTCCCTGCGCTAAAGAGACTTCATCATATATCATGGTAGGCGTACTATTTGCGCGGGTCAAGGGTCTGCGCGCCGATTCACGCCCCATTTCGCTCCCCCATTGACGCCCCCCTGTCAGTGAACTCTGGCCTTCCCTTGCGGTCGCGGCTCGCAAGCGGCTCGTT
>JBBRIK010000510.1:0-5069 GCA_038221045.1 Gemmatales bacterium | reverse complement strand
CTCGGCAATCTCGAATCGTTGACCACCGGCTCGACGACGCACGCCGCCGAACAGGGAGCGCTCAACAGCGACTCGGCCATCGCTCTTTCCAAGTACATCATCGACACCCGGACCGAGAAGTTCCGCGAAGTGACCGAGTTGCAGCATCAGGTGCAGACCATTCAGGAGAAGATCGAGTTCGCGAAACGGAAACTGGCCGAGTTGACTTCCAATCCCAGCCGGAACGAACAGGACGCCGTCATCGTCGTCGATAAGGGCAACGCGGCGGGAGGAAAAGTCCGGCTGAACTATCTGGTCGAGTCGGCCTCCTGGCGTCCGCAGTACAAGCTCCGCGCCGGCAAGGAAGCGAAGGAAGCCGTCCGGCTGGAGTACCTCGCGGCCGTCGCTCAACACACGGGCGAAGACTGGACCAACGTCCGTCTGGTCCTCTCGACGGCCCAGCCGATGCTGAACTCGGCGCCGCCGGACCTGCACGTCCTCAACGTCGCCGTCACCCCGCGAGGGACTCCGGGTAAGGTGGCGCATCACAGCGCGGGCGATCTCGAGGAACAGGTCAAGGGTCTTCGCACTCAGGCCCAGCGCGACTTCAACGACAAGAAGCAGACCAGCGGGGTTGGCCTGTACAACACGGCCGCCGCGCTCGATCAATCGTGGGAGTTACTCAATCCCGAGGCGGCCGTCAAGCGTGGCTGCGCGCTCGCTCTCCGCGAAGGTCCGAGCGTCACCTATCACCTCAGCACGAACCTGACGGTCCCGTCGCGGAATGACGAGCAGATCATCGAAGTGACGCGCTTCGAGGTGCAGCCGGACTACTACTACAAGGCCGTGCCCATCCTCACGCCTCACGTCTATCGGCTGGCCGAGCTGACTAACAAGAGCAAGCATGTCCTCCTGGCCGGCGAGGCCACGATGTACATCGGCACCGATTTCGTTGGCCAGCAGAGTTTGCCGCTGGTCGCCATCGGCGAGACCTTCACCGCCGGCTTCGGCGTCGATCCGCAGTTGCAGGTGCAACGGCAGATGATGGACCGCTCGCGGACCATGTCGGGCGGCAATCAGTCGCTGCGTTACGACTATCGCATTCTGGTCAGCAGTTACAAGGCGGAGCGCGTCAAGTTGCAAGTCTGGGATCGGCTGCCCCACGCCGACACCGAGTCGGTCGGTGTCAGCCTTATAAAGACGACTCCGGAGATCAGCAAGGACGCCCTGTATCAGCGCGAGCAGCGTCCGACGAACTTGCTTCGTTGGGACGTTCAGGTCGAGCCGACCATGACCGGCGAGAAGGCGCTGGCGATCAACTACGAGTTCAGGCTCGAACTGGATCGGAACATGACGATCAGCAGTTTCGAGTCGGCGCAGGCCGCTCCGAGTCCGGTGGCTCCCCGTCCTAGCGTACCGGTCGTTGTGCCGCCGCCGGCGACGACCATGACCAGCACGGAAGAAGCAAAGATCAAGGCGGCGATGGCCCGGCTCAACCCGGAAGACCGCAAGTTGGCCGAGGCGCAGGTCTGGTGCGCCATCGATCAGGAGAGCCGGCTGGGATCGACGGGTCCGATCCTCAAGGAGATGGTGAAGGGCAGGCCGGTGTTCATCTGCTGTAGGGGTTGTGCGGCCGAGGTTCGCTCCACCCCCGATGAGGCGATCCGCTTGCTCGACAAGCTCGTTGCCCAGATGAAGGCCAATCCTGGAAAGCGATGATTCCGCGCCGTCCGGCCGCGACGAGAGGGGGTTGGTTGTCGTTTCGCGAAACGACACCAATCCCATCTCGTCGTTTCCTCTTTCTTGCCGCTTGCGGCTTAGCGGGCGAGCCGCTAAGCCGCAAGCGGCAAGAAGTTATTCCGTCGTTGGTCCCATTCGCGCGTCCACGAGTGGATTTTTCTGGCGAAGAGGCGGGCTGTATGCTAGCAATGAATGGTGATGGGGAGGTGACTTTATGTCCGACTCCGACAGTGAGTTCGATCGCCTCATGGCTCGCCTTCGGGAGGGAAACCGCGAAGCCCTGGAAGAGATGTGTCTGCGTTATGGGGGACACATCCGCCAGGCGATCCGCCGGAAATTGCACCAGCGGCTGCGCCGGCAATATGACTCCGTCGATTTCCTCCAGGCGGTCTGGGCCTCGTTCATTGCCGTCCCGCCAGAGGAGTACAAATTCGAGTCCTCCGAGCAACTCGTCATGTATCTGTCTCGGTTGGCGTCCAACAAGGTAGTCGATGCTCTCCGCAATAGACTGGAGACGGCCAAGAACGATATCAACCGCGAAGCCACGAAGCCACCCGGCGCGGATAGCCTCGCCGCTCCTCAGGCGACGGCCAGCCAGGTCGCCATCGCCGACGAACGCTGGGAGCAACTGCTCCAGGGACTGACTCCCAACCAGCGCCAGGTTGTCGAGTTGCTCCACCAGGGCCACACCTACGAGGAAATCGGCGCCCGGCTCAACATTCATCCCAAGGTCATCCAGCGGCTCATCCGCAAACTCGCCGAGCGCATCGACCCATGAACAACCTCCTACTTCCTCTGCGCCAGAAGTTCCGTGAAGCCCGCATGCCGGGTCCCATCACCCCCGTGATCCAGCGCTGGGAGAGGGGAGAAGAGCCCGACACGTTCGCGGCCCTCGAGGAGCATCCGGAATGGCGGGCGGACAAAGTCTGCGTTCTCGATCTCGCCTACGAGGAATACTGTATTCGCCTCGCACGAGGCGAGGAACTCGACACGGCTGAGTTCTGCGCGCGCTTTCCCGCACACCGCACCTCTTTGCTGCAGATGATCCTCGGTTATGCGTTTCTCGACGAGAATCCCGATGTGGTGGAGAAAGCCACACCGGTTCGCTGGCCGGAAGCGGGAGAGACGCTCGACGATCTGACGCTGCTGCGCGAACTGGGACGCGGGACCTTCGCACGCGTCTTCCTGGCGAGCGAGGCCTCAACTGGCGGCCGGGTCGTGGCAGTCAAGTTCACCTGCGACGGCCAGCACGAAGCCTGGACGCTCGGTCCGCTCAATCACGACAACATCGTTCAGGTGCTGTCCGCCGGTTCCGAGCCGACGACGGGACTGAGCGTCGTCCGCATGCCTTACCACGGCCCCTCGACTCTCGAAGACTTGATCGACCGGGCCTATCCCCAATCCGGGGCGCTTCCGCCTCGGCGCGCCGGGGTCATCCTGGAAACGGCCCGTGCGGATGCTGCGGTGGAAGTACGCGAGCCACCCGCTCCCGTTCTGCTCTCGGGTTCCTTCGAGGACGGCGTGGCGTGGTTGATAGGCCGGATGGCTGCCGCCCTGGCTTTTCTGCACGAGCGAGGCATCTGCCATCGGGACCTCAAGCCGACGAACGTCCTGCTGAGCCCCTCAGGGCAACCCCTGCTGCTCGACTTCAACCTCTCGGCGGATGGAAGAGTCGCCGCCTCTCGCCTGGGTGGAACCCTCCCGTACATGGCCCCGGAGCAGTTGCGGGCGATGACGAATCCCGACTTGCCTTCTTCCGGTCCCGAGGCAGACGTGTTCGCGCTGGGAGTGATTGCCCATGAGTTGCTGACGGGCCGGCATCCGTTCGGTCCCGTGCCGCGCTCGGCCCCTCTCAAAGAGCTGGCGGAACTGCTTCTCGAGCGCCAGCAGCACGGTTCTACTGTCTCCCTGTTTCGAGGCGATGGACGGCTGGGCCGATCCCTGGAGCGGCTGCTCGGGCGCTGCCTGGCCGCCGATCCCGCTGCCCGTCCGACGGCCGCGCAGTTGCAGTCCGCCGTCCTGGCTTACTTCCGTCCCGTCCAGCGCTGTCGCCGTTGGTTCGAGCGCAGGCCGATCGTGGCGCTGGCAACAGCAGCCGTCTTGCTTGTCCTGACGGTCAGCGGCGTCAACTGGCTTCGCCAGGCGGCGCAGGCCGCTCCCGTCCCCATAAAGGACTCGGACGACAAGTCCAGAGCCGCCGAACAGTTCGAGCGCGGACGCCAGCAACTCGCGAAGAACGATCGGTCCACGGCTTACGGACTCTTCCAGGAGTCGAACCGCCTCTCGTCTGAGGGCGGCCGCGCCCTGGCCTGCATGGCGTACCTGCGCGCTTTGGGGAAACTCCATCAAGAGGCCCTCAACGGGTGGAACGCTGCCCTTGCGGCCGGATTCAGGCCCAGCGCCGAACTTCACAACAATCGTGGCTACAGTGCCATGATGCTCTACGAAGCCGCCCGCAAGACCGAGAATCGCGAGGCCGAAGCCTCGCGCTGGTATGACACCGCTCAGGCTGACTTCAACGAGGCGATCCGCCTCAATCCGAAGTTGCAGGCGCCTTATCTCAATCGAAGCCTTCTCGTTCTCCACCGGCAGCTCAAGTATCCAGGCCAGGAATTCCCCGATCAGGCTGTTGATGACGTCGGTCAGGCCCTTCGCCTGGGGCCGGTCAGTGCTGGACTGGCCTGTGACGCGGCTCGTGTCTTCATCCTTGTCTCTGCCCGCCGTCCGGAACTGAAAGAAGAGGCTCTCCAATTCCTCAAACAGGCGATCGAGAAGGGATTCGATCCGAACTACTTGCAATACGAACAGCAATTGTTCGCCCCCCTGAAAAACGATCCTCGCTTTCAGGAGTTGCTCAAGTCGAAGCCCCGTGCCGTTTCCGTCATCCCACAAATCGAAATAGTCGATCCCATTCCGCTCAAGTCTCGTTAAGAAAGAGAAAACTAGCTCGTCCTGGTTGCAACCCCTTCTCAAATAAGGGGTTTCGTCTCTCGTGAGAGCGGATGAGAACTCGCTGCGCGCAACATCTGCGCGCGTGAGCATTCGACAACTTGAAGAAAAATCACGATTCTTTCCATTTTTCATGTCCACCTTTTGACTCCGATTCCGACTAATACGAATACCGCCGCTCGCTCTCGTTTCTCGCAATCCACTCAAGAGGGGGACTCATTATGTTTGGCCTGTTCCGTTCCGCGCGCCCCAAGGCTGGTCCTTCCCGTACTCCGCGGGCCTGTCTCAATCTGGAACAGTTGGAGGACCGCAACTGTCCTGCGGCACCCACGATCTCGAACCTGACGGCAACTCACATTGGTTCCTGGCTGGCGATCTCAGGCACCGTTGTCGACGAGACG
>JBBRIK010000509.1:0-5114 GCA_038221045.1 Gemmatales bacterium | reverse complement strand
AATTCTAACTCATTGCACTGCAAGGAGATGTAGCTCTATAAGTGTTCAAGTTTCCATTACTTAACTCTTTTGTCCACTACTTTTCCCTCACTGTAACCAGTTTATCCGCAATAGGTTACGCGCCTTACGCGGAAGGTGGGTCAATGAGGAACTCGTCCATCTGGAAGGTCAGGAACCCAAGACGATTTTTTCAGGCCGCCTGACGCGTGGGCAGACGGGCTTGCCCAACGGATCGCTCCAGAGGCCTCTGAATCCGGAAGAACTCTCCATCGTGTTGTGCCTCGAAGGAGGCGAGGATGCCACGACGCGCCCTCTGAGGCCGGCCCTGCTTTCGCGTCAATCAGAGAACCGTTCCGCTGTCGAAGAAGAACCCACTTCTGCTCCCGCGCCGTCATCGTCATGACGCCTGCCTCGTCGCCGATCCCGTCGGAGCCTGTGCCTCCGCGGTGCAAATTAATGGCTACTCTTCTGCACAGTAACCCCGCAACGTGGCGAGGAAGTGTTCCGCCGCGGGACTGTGGTAGCGATGCCGATGCCAGACGGCAACGAGCGTTCGTTGAGGCCTGCCACCAGAGAGTGGGCGATAGATGCGCTTGCCATCGACATCGGCGAGACGGGCCATCTCCGGTAACAACGACACCCCTCTCCCCAAAGAAATCAAGGACTGAACCGTCGCGATTTGCGCGGTACGGCAAACGATGCGAGGATAGCAGGCGCGCGAACGGCAGAAGCTCAACACCTCTTCCCCCAGGCAATGCTCCTCATTGAGCAGGATGAAGGGTTCCACGCGCAGGTCGTCGAGGGTCACACGGCGTTTGCGGCTCAGGCGATGTCCCTCCGGCGTGACGAGCAGCAGCGGTTCCGTCAGCAGCGGCTCCGCGTGCAGCCGTTCGTCCTCCACCGGCAGGGCGATGATCGCCAGGTCGAGATCGCCGGCCGCCGTCGCCGGCACCAATTGCCGGGTCGAATCCTCGCGGATCATCAGTTCCACGTCAGGCCGGGCTTCGAGGAACCTCTCCAGCACAGGGGGCAGCAAGTACGGGGCGACAGTGGGGATGGCACCGATGGCGAGCCGTCCGCCCTGCGCCCCTTTGCCGTCCGCCAGTTGACGTTCGGTGTCGTCCACGGCCGCCAGGATCGCCGTCGCTCGCTCCAGCAGCAGCCGGCCGGCGTCGGTCATCTGCACCCGGCGGCCGAGACGGTCGAGCAGGCGCTGGCCGACCTGTATTTCCAGCTTGGCAATCTGCTGGCTCAGCGAGGGCTGCGAGACGAAACACTGCTCGGCGGCCCTGCTGAAACTGCCGGCCTGGGCCACGGCCACGAAGTAGCGAAGCTGGTAGAGTTCCATTGGTCCCGCCTATAGATCGGATCGGCATTTCGTATTTCACTTATAGCTTCCTACTCGCTACTGTACCTCCTTGTGGCCTGTTCCACACCGTGTTTTTCTTTTGCCTGGTCCCACCTGGAGGAACGATCGTGCGACTATCCCTCTCCCTTCGTCGAGTGCTGCTCCCTGTCGGGGGGCTGGCGATCCTCACCTGCATCGGCCTGGTCTACGGCAGAGGCAAGGAGCCACTCACAGCGAAGGATGCGCCCCCTCCCTCGAACGAGTTCGCCGTTCAGAAGAAACGCTTCGAGGAGGCCAAGCCTGAAACCCTCAAACGGCACATGGACTACCTGAAACAGCGTTACCTCCTCGACGACAAGTCCGCCAAGGGCGCGACCATGTCGAACGGCAAGGCCCTTCAGACCGGCGTGCGGACCCGGCTGCCCAGGGGCGTGACCTGGCAGCAACTCGCGGCCATGAAGCCGGCAGAGGTCCGCGAGAAGGGCATCTTCCCCGAAGGCTTCAAACCGCTGCCGCATCCTAACCACGACGAGGGCGGGATGCTCTTTCCCAAGTTCCACATCGACGAAACCAAGAAGCAGGAAGGCCGCGATCTCACGCGCTTCGATCTGGATTACGACCTTCCCGACCACTTCCTGCCCGAGTTTCCGCCGCCGATGTATCTGACGACCCGGCCCGACCTAGGCGACGTGACCAAGGGCAAACTGGTCACGATCGACAACTTCCACGAGATCTTCAAGGACTTCTTGAACCCGAAGCAGCTTGAAGGGCTGCGGCTCCTGCTGACGCCGATGGCGCAGCAGCAGTTCAATGCGACCGACGACCGCCGCAGCGAACGGCCGCATCGAGGCGTCACCTGTTTCGACTGTCACGTCAACGGCCACACGAATGCGGCGACGCACCTTGCGGGGGATGTGCGTCCGCAGGCGTTCCGGCACCGCATCGACACGCCGTCGCTGCGGGGTGTGAATGTCCAGCGTCTCTTCGGCTCACAGCGAGCGCTGAAGACGGTGGAGGACTTCACCGAGTTCGAGCAGCGGGCGGCGTATTTCGACGGCGATCCCATCGCGGCGCAGAAGAAGGGGGTAACGATTCTGGAGCGAGGGAGCCAGGTTCACTTCATGGGCGAATTCCAGTCGCTGCTGGACTTCCCGCCTGCCGAGAAGCTCGGCATCGATGGGAAGCTCGACCTTGACAAGGCGTCGAAACAGGAGATGCGCGGCCAGGAGTTGTTCTTCGGCAAGGCCAAGTGTTCGACCTGTCACTCGGGGGCCTACTATACGGACAACCTGATGCACAATCTGAAGGTCGAGCGCTTCTTCAAGCCGGAAAAGATCCACGGCCGGATGGCCGCTTCCGATGGGCCAATCAAGACGTTCACTCTGCGCGGTATCAAGGATTCGCCTCCGTATCTGCACGACGACCGGCTGCTCACTCTGGAGGACACGGTGGAGTTCTTCAACCTGATCCTGGAGTTGAAACTCAGCAACGAGGAAAAGACTGATCTGGTCGCCTTTATGCGCTGTCTCTGATAGTCTTCCGGGTGTCCGTTCTTGCCGCTTGCGGCGTAGCGCGCAGCCCGCTACGCCGCAAGCGGCTAGAAAGGACGCCGCCGTCGGGTCTCAGTAATGCGACTGTGAGGAGAACGCCAATGATCCGGTTTACGCTTCTCCTGGCCGCCGGTTGGCTCTCCCTCGGTCTCGCGACACCCGACGCGCGGGCCGACATCGTCAAGGAACCCGCGTACCAGACAAAGGCCCCGAAGTATGGCCTGCTCCGGTTCGGCCCGAAGGGCGAGGATCGCGTCTGGCTGGTGCTGGATGGCGACACCCTCTACGTCGATCGCAATGGGAACGGCGACCTGACGGAGCCGGCGAAAAAAATTGCCCCTGTGAAGAACCCCGGACGTGACCCGCAAGAGGACGGATACACGTTCGACGCCGGCACCCTGACGATCGGCGGCCGAACCCATTGTGCCGGAGGCGGCCGTCCATGAGGCGGAAAGGATCGCTGGGCCAGACGGGGCTGTCGAGTGGTGGGGGAACTCCATTTCCGACGCGGACGCAATTGCCCAGCGGTGGTGTCGGAGCATCGTTGAAAAGCCTCGAAAACCTGTAGAATTACTCGAGAATGATAGCGAAAAACAGGTTCGTTCAACGATGCTAAGACACCACCCGAAAAAGTACAACGGGAAGAACGACCCCAAGCGCGTGCGGTTGATGGGCAGGTGACAGTTAGTCCAGGTCGAGTTGTTTTCTGGCTTCCTCCCAGGGGATGCCTTGTTCGTTTCGGCGCTCATGAATCAGCCGCCAGAAGGCAGGGGACTGCGCAAAGTCCGTATCGCCGTTGTCGCCCGCGGGGTGCAGGACGATCCACGGCTTGCCGTCTTGCGTCACGACGACCGTATCCTGTGCCGCCACAGCCAGAAAACTGTCCAGGTGCGCCCGGAATTCCTCGATAGTGACCGTCGTCATGTGATCTCCTCTGTCATGGCCTGGGGCGGCTTGTCCCGAATGGCTCGCACATACACAGTCTGACTGCCCTCATCAACGTCATAGAAGACTCGGTAACTCCCCACGCGCAACTCCCAGACTGGAGGTTCACACTCAAAGGTAGGCTGGAGGTTCTCCAGAAACTTGCGATTGCGGGCAGGGACCGCCGGTTGGCGGGGCAACTGCTCGTCGATCGCCTGGGTGATTTGCCGACGGTAGAACACCGGGATGGCTTTCAGTTCCGCCAGGGCTGAAGGCATGATCTGGACCGAGAACGCCATGAATCGGTCTCCCCAGCGTAACCTCCCCCGCGATACTAACCAGAAACGGTGTCGGGAATTGTTATCGTAACATCAATATATCAAGCTACTTGCGGCTTCAAGATCAATAAGGTTCCCGACAGCTTTGCCGCACCACCCGCGGCTAGTCCTTGTTCTTCTCCGGCGGCAGTTCGCGGCGCAGGTCCCACCGTCCATCCTTCCAGATCCCGTCGATCCGCTCGTCATCGACAACAACCCCCACCCAGAGCGTCGTATCGGTGCCGCCGGCAACATTGTGATACCGGCCCACCAGCTTCTTCCAGAAAAAAGGTTCCTGGGAATCGTTTCTCGGTGAATGAGGAGTGGAACGTCTTCACGGTGCAGCAACCGTACGAGAAACTGCACCGCCGTGGTTATCGGGTCAGTCCCCGAGGCCGCGGCGCGTTCCATAGCGCCACGTCACTCCGACCGAGGCCCCGAACGCATTCATGCCTCCATTACGATCGGCCAGGCAAGCATTGGAAACGTGTTGGAATCCCCCTTCGACGTCAAGCGATAAGGCGTCCCTCACTTGCCAACGCAATCCCACCTCTGCCTCGAGCAGGAACTCGAGTGCCTGTCCGATCAGACGTTGCTGCCGATCCTTGTACGCATCGGTATAAATAATGCCTGCCCCGGCCTGGACATAAGGAACGAGGCTGGTCCCGATGCAGCCATTGTAACGGACAAGAGCGGCGGGTCCGACAATCACGTTACCGAAACCATCGAAGATATCGGCGAGATTCAGATCGGCCAGCAACTCGAGGTGGTCCTTCCAGTTTTCCTCTCCCTCGGCAGAGAAAAACGGGCGGTAACCCAGACGCAGGTTCGTGATGGCATAATCGAAGGAAGAGTTATGCGCCCCAATACGGGGCAGGTAAGTGCTCCGGGCATGCGGACCGAGGCCGGACTCGAAATACGTTCCCTCCAACAACTGGAGCGAAAACCGCTCGGGATCACACCAACTTCTGCTCG
>JBBRIK010000508.1:0-5131 GCA_038221045.1 Gemmatales bacterium | reverse complement strand
GACCGGGCCGAGGAGGGCTGCACAGAGGACAACCACCCACGCCCCGCCGACCACGACACGGGCGGCGGCGCCTGCCCGGAGTTCCGAAGGGGTGGGCTTGCCACACCAAAGGTTTCGCAGAGTGTTCGACATGACGGGTTCCTTGTCGGCAGGAATCGGCCAAGGTATCGGGAAGCTGCCGTCTTCCGCAACCTCGGGGTTCAAGGGCTGACTAACGATCAGCAACTTTACCCCCTCCGCTCGGCCACTCACACGAGCGACTTCGGCTGGATTGTGTTCGTCCCAACCGGGAAACGCAGAACAAGGTGCAACTTGCGCAATAAAGAATGGAGCCGGAAAAGGGGACGCAGTCCCGCCTTTTCCGGCTCCAGAGCCGCAGCCAACGGGCCAGGGCGCGAAGGCTTTACTTTAGCGCCGGCGCGCGGTGAGCGAGCGCCGGAACTTAAGGAACCCGGTCACCGGTCAACCCCCGGATCAAAGAGCCTCTTGCCGATGCGGGGCTCGCGTACCGGGGGCGACGGATTGGCTCCCACTTGGGGGGCCGGTGCGGGAATAGGAGCCGGCGTAAAGGGGGCAGGCGTGGTCTTCGGCTCTTTCCTGTCCTTGGGGTCCGGCTTCCCTTCGTTCCCTAGATTTGGGTATGGCGTGACGGGGTCGTCGGCGGAGCCATTCGGATTACCCGCGCCAAACCGGTCTCTGTAGTGATCCGACCCTTTGAACTCGGGGCGGAAATCCCCAATCGAACGGAACCGGCCGAAGCCGCCCCCGCCCCCGTTCTCGCCCTTCTCGTCCCACAGGGCCCACGCCAGCCCGGCAGCGGAGATGACGATCAGGCATGCGGCGAACACCACGAATCTACGCATCATCGTTATTCCCTCCTATGGGCCGCGACTCCGGACATCCCGTCGTCGTCGGATCCCGACACCCAGTTATTCGGCGGATCGTGCCGGCTATTCGGCTGACACCTGCCCAACCCCCCGGTCCTCACCTCTGCCAAGTTGCATCACTTGATGATTTGGTTGCTCTCGTAGATCTCGATAAGGAGCCGATTCCTCGACCGGTCGTAGATCGGGTGCAAATACATGTTGGGGGTCAGGGGCGGTAGGGAGCCAGCGAGCTGTCCCAAGTCCCGGCCGATCTGGTCCGAGAGGTCGGCCCCCCGACCATTGATCCGTTCCTGCAACTTCTGCCGGAGTGTGTCGTTCCCCAGGAACTTGACCAGGTCCGTGACGGCGAGGCCGACGGTGCCGCTGACGTTCGCTCCCCGGAGGCGGGCGTTCGTCACCACGGCCCGCGCGGATCCGACCTGCGGCGACCGCCCCAGGTCAAGGTTGATCACCAGCTCCAGGTCAAAATCGATGTGGAACTTGGGGTCGAACGGTTTGCCGAAGATCGTCGGCGAGGTCATGTGAAAGCGCGCCGAGTTCCCGGGCAGCACGTAGATGATCTCGGGGGGGAAGACGCGTGCGTAGAGTTGGCCGCGGTCGGCCAGGGACACGCTGAGATCATAGGCGGTCTGCCCGTTCCATCGCTTCGCCTGCCCCAGCTCTTCCCGGAGCAGAGCCTCCGCCGTCCCGTGCTTCGCCTTCCAGACTTGCTCCAGACGGCCTCCAATGTTGACCGCCCCGAACTCCTGCCAGCCGGGTGCCGCGCCGGGGTTTTTGCGGACGACCACGATTTGACCCGAGAAGGGTGCCCTGGCCGTCTCGAAACTCGGCGCGTTCCCGGGCTGAGCGGCCGCCATTCCGGTGAGGACGAACCCCAGAGGGGCCGAGAGCGCGAGGGTGAGGAAAAACTTCATGTCGGACTCCTTATCGCGTCGTAACGAGGGAAAGGGATTGAAGGCCAAGCGGCCTTGTTCGTCATCCCGGGGGTCCGCCGCGAAACCCCTTCATCCCTTATGAACGCGACCCGAGGGAGAGTTTGCGCATTCGGGCAATTTGTTCGGCAGTTCAACTCACCGTCAACGGTCGGAACCTCGCGTTCTATGCCGAACGACGAGCTCAGCAACTTCGGCATGGATGCCGAAGTTGCTGCAGCGAGGAATGGTTAGGCCGCAGCCCCCCGGATGGGGGCTGTCGGCCTAGACCTTAAACAAGCGAAGAATCGCAGTGACAGCCATATGTCACTTTCATAACAGTATGGCAGGAGAGGGTTTGTATCTCAGATATTCTGTCTGCATAGTTTCACTCGAAAACGCAATCTATGTGTCCTGAAAAATAGCCAGAACCGCTGGATCCTGTTGAACTTGCGGCAAATGCCCTGCGATTCTTCGCTTGTTTAAGGCCTAGAGAACGAAATGATTCCAACGCGCCTTCGTCGAGGTCAATCGCCAGGGTCGATTCCGTGGGGTGCCAAAAGGTGTCAGAAGTCGTTGTTACGTCGGGAAACGGGGCCGTCAGGCTTCGTTTCCCAAGCCTGACGGCCCCGTTTACCACTTCAGAGAGGACCCGTTGTTTGGGGTATCGCCACCCTTTCCCGCCATTTGAGGACAAACGGGAAAAGCCCGCACTACTTCACAGTATCCGCTCCAGGACCGATGCTGAACCGCTGAAGGCGAAGCTTGAGATGTTGCTCTTCAAGAGCCGTGAAGCCCACATGCTTCGCCATCGCGGATTCTACTTCGCGGAGCATATCGACGATGGACTGAATCGTGGTGCGATCCCGGGCCTGGCGTCTCCAATCGCGGAAGCAGAGTGTCCCAATGAGGTCGAGCATTCCCAGACCTGACACAGTAGCGCAGGGAATGAAAACGGTAGGGACGTTCGTTTCCTTGAGTGCAGGCAGTAAGGCAAGGATCGAGAAAACCAATCCGAGAAACAGGAGCCCAAAGCAAAGAAAAACAAAAGTCAGATAGAGTCTTCGCTCCCTGGCTTCACACTTGTCTTGCAACGTCTCCGCAACAGTCAAGAGCTTGTCGATCTCTGCAACGGCATGATCCCTGTCCGCTATCAGCTCCTGCATGCGTTCCTGGACCTGGCTAACCGGAGACATGGTAAAACATCCTCACTTGGTGCAATACTCACGAAGCTGATCGAGAAATTGCCTGAGATTTGATTCTCCCCGCCTCCATCTTCTGCGATTGACGAGGATGTTGATAATCCACCTCAAACGCCCTCGCCGAGAGAGGATCGACCAGGCTCCCTTCAGTGATGTTGCGCTCCCCGCGAAACGGACACGGCGGATGATGAAGGCGATCTCAAGTGCGCACCGCGATCACTTTCCGCACTCTCCAGGGGGTGTGGAGCAGACGCAATTAACGAATCCAATTCAACGATAATCGGTGAACGCTGCGCCGCCAAGGATGAATTCCTATCGGCCTCTTTATTCCTCGAAAGGCATGCCGAAGCAACGCGGCGCGATCAAAACTGTCACGAGTCATTGCTCCCCTGTTCCTCGCCTCGTGGGAGGAGTGTTGCGGCTCTCGGGCAACCTCACCCTCAAGTTGTCGCTCCTGCTTGCGTTTCCCGTGATACGCAAGCAGGAGACCTTCTCATCCGATCAGCGCCGTGGCGGACGCCGCTCGTCGATGTGGAACAACTTCACTTCGTTGTTGTTGTTGTCGTAACACGTCAGCACCATCGTCTCGGGCGCGGCCGTCTGCTGCCCGGTGATGTGTACCGTCATGTTGCCGGTCTGCTCCAGTTGCGCCAGCTCCTTGCGCTTGCGATTGTGCAGGTAGTTCGCCACCGCTTCCGCCACCGTCACCTCCACCCGGCGGACGCCGTCGCGGCAGGCGGCCAACTGCACCATGCGCATCACCTCCAGGCTCATGCTCTCCGGCGTCTTGGTGTGGCCGCTGCCCGTGCAGTGCGTGCATTCCTGGAACACACTCCGCTTCAGCGACGCCCGCACGCGCTGGCGCGTCATCTCGATGATGCCGAACGCCGACATGCGCAGCAGCTTGATCCGCGAGCGATCGCGAGCGACGGCCTCGTGCAAGGCACGCTCGACGTTGCGGCGATGGTTCTCCTCGCGCATGTCGATGAAGTCGTTGACGATGACGCCCGCCAGGTCGCGCAGACGCAGTTGACGCGCGATCTCCTTCGCCGCCTGCAAGTTGATCTGGTACGCCGTCTCCTCCGGACTGCCGTTCGCCCGGAAATTGCCGCTGTTGACGTCGATAGCCACCAGCGCCTCGGTCTGCTCGATGATGATCGAGCCGCCGTTGGGCAACGGCACCTTCTTGAGATGGATCTTGTCCAGTTCCTTCTCGATGCCGTACTTGTGGAACAGCGGCTCGACGCCGTCGTAGCGCTCGATCCGGTCGGCGTACTTCGGCATGACGATCTGCAGGAACTCCTGCGCGTGCTCGAAAGCCGTCGGCTCGTCGATGATGACCTTGTCGATGTCGCCGGTGAAGGTGTCGCGGATGTGCCGCGTGATCATGTCGCTTTCCTGGTAGATCTCCGCCGGCGACTTCTGCTTGCGAAGACGGCGGACCACGACCTGCCAGAGCCGCGACAGATACCCCAGATCGTTCTGCAACTCCTTCTCGGACCGATCCACGCCGGCAGTGCGGATGATGAAACCGACGCCGCGAGGCGGCTTGAGCCGGCTGAAAATGTCCTTCAGCCGGCGGCGCTGGCCCTCGTCCTCGATCTTGCGCGAGACGCCGACGCGGTTCAGGCCTGGCATCAACACGAGATACCGGCCCGGAATGCTGATGTAGGTGCTGAGCGTCGGACCCTTGGTGCCGAGATGCTCCTTGATGACCTGGACGATGACTTCCTGACCGCGCTTGAAAACGTCCTGAATCAGCGGCTTGGGCTTGTTCGTGCCGTCTCGTCCGAGTCGCGGCCTGCCGCTGCTGCCGCGACGTTCGCCGCGGTCGCCGCCGCGGTCGCGTCCTGGTCCGCTCCGTCGCTCTCCTCGATCACCGCGATCCCGGCGCTCGCCACGGTCGCCGCGATCCCGGCGCTCGCTCCGTTCAGGGCGCTCACCTCGGTCGTCGCGCTCGCCTCGATCTCCTTGGTCCTCGATCTCGCGCGGCATGTGAGGCGGACTGAAGTCGTCGAAATCATCCTCCTCCAGGGTGGGAACCGGCGTGACGTCTTCCTCATCCCAGCCTTCCGGATCGGGAGGCAACGGCGCTTCTTCCAGCGGTTCGACCAGCGGCAACTCCTCCGTC
>JBBRIK010000507.1:0-5136 GCA_038221045.1 Gemmatales bacterium | reverse complement strand
CATCAGCGGGCCTCCGTGCGTTGGATAGACTCCGAGTTTGGTACACCCGAAGTTTATTCATCCGCACGAGGCCTTGCTACCCAACCTCCTCTGGAACACCTACCTCATGAGGAGACTACAAGTGCAAAACTCTAGTCTGAGGATCAAGTATGGACACTCCTCTCCCCATGCCCTCTTACGCTCATGGAACGAGCGCCACTCCCCTCCTCGGCCAGACCATCGGCGACAACCTTCGCGCGACGGTCGAGAAGCACGGTCAGCGCGAGGCCCTCGTCGTCCGCTCGCAGAACTTCCGCTGCACCTATCGCCAACTCTGGGAGCAGACGACCCAACTCGCTTGCGCCTTGCTCGCCCTCGGCGTCGAGGCCGGCGAGCGCGTCGGCATCTGGTGCACCAATCGCTTCGAGTGGGTCATCGTCCAGTACGCGGCAGCGCGAATCGGCGCGATTCTCGTCAACATCAATCCCGCCTATCAGACGCCGGAGTTGCAATACGCCCTGACGCAATCCGGCGTCCGAGTTCTTCTGCACGCGCGCGGCTATCGCCACCACGATTACGCCACGATGCTCAACGAGGCTCGGCCCCACTGTCCCGAGTTGAAGCACGTCTTCGCCATCGATGAGGCGTGGGAGACTCTGCTGGCATCTGGAGAGTGCGCCGGCGAAATGGAAGTCACGAAACGCGAAGCTTTACTATCCTTCGATGACCCGATCAACATTCAGTACACCTCCGGCACGACGGGCTTTCCCAAGGGCGCGACGCTGACGCACCACAATATCCTTAACAACGGCTACTTCACCGGCGTCGTTCTCGGCTACACCGAGGCGGACCGCGTCTGCGTGTGTGTCCCTTTTTATCATTGTTTCGGGATGGTCATGGGCAACCTCGCCTGCACGGCGCATGGGGCCTGCATGGTCATTCCCGGCGAATCGTTCAATGCGAGAATGGTCCTCGAAGCAGTCCACGCCGAACGCTGCACTTCCCTCTATGGAGTGCCAACGATGTTCCGCGCTCTCCTCGACGATCCCGACCTGGAACGATTCGACCGCTCCTCGCTGCGGACCGGCATCATGGCCGGCGCGCCCTGTCCCATCGAACTGATGCGTCAGGTGATCGACCGGCTGCACATGCCGGAAATCGCCATCGGCTACGGCATGACCGAGACTTCACCCCTCTCGACGATGACATCCCGCGACGACACGCTGGAGCGGCGCGTCAGTACGGTCGGCCGCGTCTTCCCGCACGTCGAGATCACGGTCCGCGATCCCGAGTCCGGCGCGGTCGTTCCGCGAGGGATGGCCGGGGAATTCTGGACGCGCGGCTACAGCGTGATGCCCGGCTACTGGAACGACGAGGCCGCGACGAGGAAGTCTCTCGACACTTCCGGCTGGATGCACACAGGCGACCTGGCGGTGATGGACGAGCAGGGCTACGTCAACATCGTCGGCCGGATCAAGGACCTCATCATCCGCGGCGGCGAGAACATTTCGCCGCGCGAGATCGAGGAAGTGCTGCACACGCATCCCGCCGTCAACGATGTGCAGATCGTCGGCGTTCCGAGCGTCAAGTACGGGGAAGAAGTGATGGCCTGGGTGCGCCTCCATGCCGGCGCCTGCGCGACGCATGCGGAATTGACAGCCCATTGTCACTCGCGTCTGGCGGCGTTCAAGGTGCCGCGTCACTGGCAGTTCATCGAGACGTTTCCGCTGACGGTGACGGGCAAGGTGCAGAAATATCGGCTGCGTGAAATGGCCATTGAGGTGCTGGGGCTTCAGGACGCGGCGCGGGAGAAGATGGCCTGAGCAAGTGCAGAACCCTGCGGCATCCGTTGGGGGAGGTTCTGGTCCTGGGTTTCCACGCCGCCTCGAAGTGTTCCACGATCTCCTGGACAACTCCGGCAAGCCACTCAGATGGGAACTCCCGATCGTCATTGAACTGGAGCGGGAGCATCACCTCGTAGCACCGCCACTTGCTGCTCATAGGTCGCCTTGCCCTTGACCGTGTATGTGATGTTCTGTTCGGCCAGCGCTTCCAGAGCGGCCTCAGGCACAAGATGCTCTCCCGACCGAAGGACGCGACCCGAAAAGCGGCCGAGCAGGTAAGCAAGGGCCCGCTTTTCCGTGTTCCGGTCCGCAAACGTGATGATCACCATGTTCCGCAACCCTCCGGTCGGTCGTGAATCTCCCCCTGGTTCGTCGCAGGAGAGTGTAGAGTGATTTCGCGATTGTTCGTTCCCAACCCGCATTCAATTCTCCGTCCTGTGCCAGCCCAGGTCAACGGCGGACATGGAAGTCGTTGCCTTGGTCAACGGTCATGCGCGTTCGTCGTCCGCCTCACACGAGATTCTCATTCTGTCATAATTCTAACGGTGGCGGTGAGGAATCATTGACCGGCATTCAGCCCAATCGAGCACGTTTCTCAAGATACGCCGCGAGCAACTCGTCGTAGCGCTCCTTCGTATTGGCCAGCGTGTAGCTGATGCCGCGCTCGAAGCAAGCGCCTTTGATGGCGTCGAGGAAAGTGCCAATGCGGGCCAGGTAGCGCTCGCGCAGGTTCTTCGGATTGGCGACGAGCCGGCCTGCTCCCTCCATGTCCTTGAAGCGCGTCGTGCGATCGTAGGGGAAATTCAACTCGGCGTCGTCCATGACGTGGAAAACCAGCACCTCATGGTTGTTGTGCCGGAAGTGCTGCAAGCCGCCGGCGATTTTCGCTTCATCGTCGATCAGATCGCTGATGAGGATGACAAGCGAACGCCGGCGAATGCGCTCGGCAACCTCATGCAACACCTTGCCGACGTCGGTGTCCTCCCGGCTGTGCGAGTGGTCCAGCGCCTCCAGCACACGACGAAACTGAGTCGGCCGGGCCTTTGGCGGCAGCATGAGGCGAATTTCCGAATCGAACAGCACCAGTCCCACGGCGTCATTTTGATGGAGAAGCAGATAGGTCAAGGCGGCGGCGAGGTAACTGCCGTACTGCAACTTGCTCGTATCACCGCTCTTGAAGGCCATCGACTTCGAGCAATCTAGAAGGATGTGTGCGCGGAGGTTCGTTTCGTCCTCGAACAACTTGACGTGATACTTGTCGGTGCGCGCGAGGATCTTCCAGTCGATGGTTCGCGGATCGTCGCCCGGACTGTAAGGACGATGATCGAGATATTCGACGGAGAAGCCGTGATAGGGACTGCGATGCCGTCCCGTGAGGAAGCCCTCGACCACCTGGCGAGCGACGAGTTCCATGTGGCCGACGCGAGCCAATCCATCGGGATCGAAGTACCGTTGACTCATGGCTGTCCCTTCTTGCCGCTTGCAGCATAGCGGCGCCGAAGACCGCTAAGCCGCAAGCGGCGGTCATCGTTCCGCCGGCTCACGCACGACGTGATACAACTTCTCGACGATGTGATCGGCCGTCACGCCGTCGCTCTCCGCCCGGAAGTTCGTCGCCAGTCGATGCCGCAGCACGGGCCGGGCGACATAGCGAATGTCCTCCGTCGAGACATTCACTCGTCCATCGAGCAGGGCGTGGGCCTTACCGCCGAGCAGGAGGGCCTGACAGGCGCGCGGCCCCGCTCCCCAGCCGAGATACTTCTTCACGAAGTCCGGCGCTTCCTCCGAGCCGGGCCGGGTCGCTCGCACCAGTTTCACCGCGTAGGCGGTCACCGGTCGCGCCACGATTACCTTGCGCACCGTCCTCTGGATGTCGAGGATCGCGTCCTTGCCAAGCAGGCCGGTCAGCTTCGGCAGGTCGCCTGCCGTCGTCGTCTCAGCTATCTGCAATTCCTCCTCGAAGTTCGGATAATCGACGAGGATCTTGAACATGAAGCGATCGAGTTGCGCCTCGGGGAGCGGATACGTTCCCTCCTGCTCGATCGGGTTTTGTGTCCCCAGGACGAGGAAGGGCTTCTCGAGATGATAATCGACGCCCGCCATCGTCACTTTGTACTCCTGCATCGCTTGCAGCAGAGCGGCCTGCGTCTTGGGCGGCGTGCGGTTGATCTCGTCGCCGAGGATGACGTTGCCGAAGATCGGCCCCTTGACGAAGCGCATCCGCCGGCGTCCTGTGCCTTCCTCTTCTTCGAGGATTTCGGTCCCGGTGATGTCGGACGGCATCAGGTCGGGAGTAAACTGAATCCGCTTGAAGGTGAGCGACAACAGATCGGCCATGCTGGCGATCATCAGCGTCTTGGCGAGGCCAGGAACGCCTTCGAGAATGCAATGCCCCTGGCAGAACAGGGCGATGAGGACTTGCTTGAGGACCTCGCCCTGTCCGACGATGACGCGGCCTAGTTCCTCGTTCATCTGTTTGTAGACGCGCGTCAGGCGTTCCGCCCCTTGCAAGTCTTCGTCCATTTTCTGGGAATTCATCGCGATTCTCGGCGGGGATCGTGTGGCGGGTGCATCAAGGGCGTAGGTGATAGGGTAACAGGGCTTCGTCCCAGGTCAATAAGCAGCCCTTTGCGGGCACACTGGCCTTGACCCCTGGAAACAACCAAGACTATCCTCCATCAGAATCCGCGCACGAGGCGCGGCTACATCTCAGGGAAGAGAGGTGGTTGCGTGGCAGCGACTGTTCGCGAGCTGGCCATCCTGGTCCGCGGCACCCTGCACGGCGACGGCGATCAGACGATCACCGAGGCCCGCTCTCTCGGGCAGGCCGGTCCCGGACACATCACGTTCCTCGAAAACGACCGGCAGGCGAAGCAACTGGAACACTCGCTGGCCAGCGCCGTCGTCGTGTCCGAGTCCCTGTCGCTCAGTGGCCGAACGCTCATTCGGGCCGCGGACCCGCTGGCCGCTTTCATCGACATCGTCCATCAGCTGCGCGGGCGCGATCAGCCGCCTCCCAGCGTAATCGATGCTCGCGCGGCCGTTCATCCCTCCGTCACCCTCGGGGCGGAGTGCGGCATTCAGGCTCTGGCCAGCGTCGGCGAGGGTACCGTCATCGGAGTGCGCTGCCGGATCTATCCCGGCGCCGTCATTGGACGCCATTGCCGCATCGGTGACGATGTGATCATCCATCCCAATGCCGTGCTTTACGATCATACCGTCCTGGGTCATCGCGTCATCATCCACGCCAATACCGTCCTGGGGGCGGATGGCTTCGGCTATCGTTTGCAACGGGGCAAGCATGCCAAGGTCC
>JBBRIK010000506.1:0-5159 GCA_038221045.1 Gemmatales bacterium | reverse complement strand
GGCAGAAGGGGATACGCCAAACACATCGAGCCGGACACGAACAGGGCGAAGGCGGCAACGCGCTGACTGCCCCAACTCCGGCTCAGCCAGCCTCCCACCACGCAGCCCACTCCTCCCAGCGCGATAATGGCGAACGACCAGAGCGACACCATCGCTCCGCTCTCGCCCAGCGCTTTCTCGACCAGAAACGGCGTCAAGGCCCAGAAGGCGTAAAGCTCCCACATATGTCCGAAATAGCCGAGGGCCGAAGCGCGGAATGCGGGAATGCGGAAGACGCCCAGCACGGCCCCGGCGCGAAACGGCGAGCGGCGCGGCAGATGCGGCCCCTCGCCGAGGAAAAGGATGACGACGCCCGCCAGTCCGGCCAGCACCGACGACGTCAGCACCACAACCTGCCAGTGCCAACTCTGTCCGAGGCCGCGTACCAGATGCGGCGTCGCTGTCCCGAGCGTCAGCGCCCCGACGAGCCAGCCGAGAGCCGAGGGGGCGGACTGCGGCGCCCAACTCACCACCAACTTCATGCCCAGCGGATAGACGCCCGCCAGACAGAATCCGGTCGCGAATCGGCAGGCGAGTCCGCCGTACAGTTCCGACGCCAGCAGAGCGAAGGCGGTGTTGGTCAGCGCTCCCAGCCAGGCACAGACGGCGAAGACGCGACTGGCGCGAACGCCGTCGGCGATGCCGGTCAGCGAGAAGAGCAACGTCCCCGTGATGAAGCCGAGTTGCACCGCCATGACGAGCGCACCGATGTCGCCGTCGTCGAGTCCCCAGACGCGCTTGAGGTCCGCCGAGGCGCTGTTGCCGCTGAACCAGAGCGAGGTGCCGAACAGTTGGGCGATCACGATCAGTAGCAGTGGACGGTTCATGAAGACCCTTTCGGCTTCCTCATCCCCCAGACTCACTCATTGAATCGGGTGGGCTTTTTGAATGCGAATAGTTGCATCTGCTCCGGCTGGTATGATAGCTTCATCGGAACGCCCCTTCCCACCTGACGCGCCCGCCTTTGTACTGGGAGAATGCAGCGATCATGGTTACCCCCCCGTTGGCTCGCCTCGTGTTTCTGTGCGTGGCCCTGTCCCTGACCGCGACGAGCCGGGCCGGCGATTGGCCTCGCTTTCAGGGGCCCAATGGCACCGGCGTCAGTCAGGACAAGAACGTCCCCGTCCAGTGGAGCGACAAGGACTTCGTCTTCAAGGTGTCCCTGCCCGGTGAGGGCCACTCCTCCCCCATCGTCAGCAACGGGCGCGTTTTCATCCATGCCTCGACGGAGAAGGCCAAGGAGCGGAAACTGCTCTGTCTCGATGCAACCTCCGGCAAGACCCTCTGGACGAAGACCGTGACGGGCAAGACCGCTCACACGCACAAGTTCAATAGTATGGCCTCCTCGACTCCGGCGGCCGACGGCGAGCGGGTCTTCTGCGCATTCTGGAACGGCAAGGACGTGACGCTGTACGGTTTCGACTTCACCGGCAAGGAACTGTGGAAGCATGGCTTCGGCGGGTTCGAGAGCCAGCATGGCCCCGGTTGCTCGCCGGTGGTCTACGACGGCAAGGTGTATTTCATCCACGATCAGGACAGGGACAGGGCGAAGAACAAGGAGCGGGCCTCGATCCTGGCCTGCCTCGACGCTCAGACGGGAAAGCTGATCTGGGAGAAGACACGTCCGGCCGAGCGAGCCTGCTACTCGTCGCCTTTCATGCTGGAAACCGCCGGCAAGAAGGAATTGATCGTCCTCACCACCCCGGCCATCACCTCGTATGCCCCCGACGACGGCAAGGTGTACTGGAACTTCGACTGGAAGTTCACGGGCATGCCCTTGCGGACGGTTGCCTCACCGATCCTGACGAAAGACCTCGTGATCGCCCTGAGCGGCGACGGCAGCGGTGCTCGCCACATGATCGCCATCAAGGCGAATGGCGAGGGCAACGTCAGCGAGACCAACCTTGTCTGGCAGGTCAAGAAACAGTACGCCACTCCTTACGTCCCCAACGTGCTGGCTCATGGCGAGTATCTCTACTACGCCAGCGATAAGGGCTACGCGGTGTGCATGACGACGAAGGACGGCAAGGAAGTGTGGCGTGAGAAGCTCGGCAGTGAAGTGACCGCCTCGCCCGTGCTGATCGACGGCAAGGTACATGTCTTCGGCGATGATGGCAAAGTATACGTCTTCGCGGCCTCGCCGAAGTACGATCTGCTGGCAACGAACGATGCCGGCGATGCAATTAGCGCCTCCCCCGCCGTCGCGGATGGGAAACTCTACATTCGCACCCACTCCTCGCTTCTCTGCGTGGGCAAGAAGTAAGCCTCGCTCGTTTACGTCATAACCGGGTGCTTGACAGCGCGATCCGCGGATGAAACAATCCCATCTCTCAAGATATTCGCCCCCGATCTCTCCCTCTTCGAGGAGTCTGCGAACATGGCCACGGCAACGACGGCGAAGGCTCGCGCGATGAAGCCGCCCCAGGTCAAGGATCAGCCGCTGTTCATCGGCGGCAAATGGGTCGATAGCGTCTCCGGCAAGACGTTTTCGACGATCAACCCGTCCACGGGCGAGACCATCTGCCAGGTCGCGGAAGGCGACAAGGCCGATATCGACCTTGCCGTCAAGGCGGCGCGCACCGCGTTCGAGAGCGGTCCCTGGTCGAAGATGAGCGGCGCGGAACGAGGCCGGCTCATCTACAAACTCGCCGACCTTATCGAGCAGAACAAGGAGGAACTCGCCGCCCTCGAATCGCTCGACAATGGCAAGCCCTACCGCGACGCCCTGACCGCCGACCTGCCGCTGACCATCAAGTGCTATCGCTACTATGCCGGCTGGGCCGACAAGAACCACGGCAAGACCATTCCCGTCGAAGGTTCGTTCTTCTGCTACACGAAGCACGAGCCGGTAGGCGTCGTCGGCCAGATCATTCCCTGGAACTTCCCGCTGCTGATGCAGGCGTGGAAGTGGGGTCCCGCTCTCGCCATGGGCTGCACAGTGGTCCTCAAGCCGGCCGAGCAGACGCCGTTGACGGCCCTGCGTGTCGCCGCCCTCGCTCAGGACGCCGGCATTCCCGATGGCGTCCTCAACGTCGTGCCAGGCTTCGGTCCCACGGCGGGGGCCGCCCTGTCGTCGCACATGGACGTCGATAAGATCGCCTTCACCGGCGAACACACGACGGGCCAGATCATCATGGAGGCGGCGGCGAAGAGCAACCTCAAGCGCATCAGCCTGGAGCTGGGCGGCAAGAGTCCCAACATCGTCTTCGCCGATGCGGACCTCGACGCGGCAGCCGAGGGGGCCTACATAGGGCTGTTCTTCAACCAGGGGCAATGCTGCTGCGCGGGCAGCCGGCTCTTCGTCGAGGAGCGCGTTCACGATGAGTTTGTCGAACGGCTGGTGAAGAAGGCGAAGGGCCAAAAGGTCGGCGATCCCTTTGACCCGGAAACGACGCAGGGGCCGCAGGTGTCGCAGGAGCAGTGCGACCGCGTCGTCAGCTTCATCGAGGCGGGCAAGAAGGAAGGCGCGAAACTGCTGACCGGCGGCAACCGCATCGGCAATCGCGGCTACTTCATCGAGCCGACCGTTTTCGACGGCGTCAAGGACGAGATGAAGATCGCCCGCGAAGAAATCTTCGGGCCAGTGATGAACGTGCTGACGTTCAAGGACGTCAACGAGGTCGTCCAGCGCGGCAATCGGACGTGCTTCGGGCTCGCCGCCGCCGTCTGGACGCGCGACATTCAGAAGGCCCATCGGCTGGCGAACGGCCTGCGCGCGGGAACGGTGTGGATCAACTGCTATGACGTCTTCGACGCCGCCGCGCCATTTGGCGGCTACAAGATGTCGGGCATCGGCCGCGAGCTGGGAGAGTACGCTCTGCAATTGTACAGCGAGGTGAAGACGGTTTACGTCAACCTTGGATGATAAGAGTGTCTTGCCGCTTGCGGCTTTGCAAAGGACTGCAAAGCCGCAAGCGGCATCACGCGGCGCCCGACTCGCAAACGGTCTGTGGGATCGGTAATGGCTCGTCTTCAGGCACCCCGGCGGGTGCCATCTTCTGCGCGACGATAAAGCCGAGAATGGCGAACGCCCAGGTGCAAACGCGCATCACGAGCGAGCCGAGGACGGCGACGGCGGCCGCGCTGCCGAACCACGAGTACAGCCCGCCAAAGCCTGCTTCGCCGATTCCGGCCCCGCCCATGAAGAGCGGCGCGGCCTGGATGATGAGACCGACCGGGACCAGGAGGAAATGCTCGGCCACTGTCGGAATCGTTCCGGCCTGAGGGTCCCACAGCGTCAGGACGGAAAAGTAGAAGCCGAGGACGAAACCGATCTGTCCCACCCATGTCAGGCCCAGCGCCAGATAGACGCTCTTCTGCCGGCAGCGATACATCCACACTGCCCGCCACAACTCCGCGACCGAGTGACCGATCTTCGGAATGTGTGACAGACGCCAGGCGAACTTGTCGGCTCGCCGTTGCGGCAGGAAGCCGAGCAGTCCCCAGACGAAAACGCTGACGCCGACGATGATGCAGGCCGTGCGGACAATGCGCTTGGCCGCCGTCGCCGAGACGCCTTCGAGCATGCCGTTGGACCAGAAGATGATACCGAGGACAGCTACCATCCAGATCATGGCCCAGACGGCGATGGCACGGTCCATCAGCACGGTGGCGACGGCCACGGTGCGCCGCTTCTGGCCGCGCGCGATTCCCGCCGCCTTGACGACGTCGCCGCCGACGGAGCCGGGCAGGAAATTGTTGCAGAAGAAACCGATGAGGCCGAGCCGGAACGCATCCTTCATGCGGAAGGGCAGGTCCTGAGCGCGGACCAGGAGATTCCAGCGGACAAAGGTGATGAGCGTACTGATGCCGATGAGGGTGAAGCCGAGCAGGAGATAGCCGGCCGCGATCGGTTCGCCGCGAACAACGTGCTTGTTCCAGACGTGTTCGAGTCCACTTTCGTCGCCGGGCATCCAGTTCCACCAGACGACGACTCCCAGCACCCCGAAGGCGAGCAGATACTTGAACAGGTTCCAGAGTAATCGTCGGTTCACGGGGAGGTCCTCACGACAGACAGGGGCAGGCGGACAACTTGAGCGACGACGTCCTATCATCGCAAGTGTAGGTCACGATTCGCTGTCTTGCTCCCCTCGCCCCTATCCTGGGGAGAGGGGTTGGGG
>JBBRIK010000505.1:0-5160 GCA_038221045.1 Gemmatales bacterium | reverse complement strand
ATTCATTCAACATGAGAACCTTCCTGGAGTTAAGTCGAGGGTGGCCTTGAACCACAGGGAGCATTTCCCCGCACTCAACTTACAGTAGCAGACCAGCCTCGATTTCTCACCTACTTTCTCAAGGCACACCCGTTCGCGACCTGAATGGGAAGAAAATGATGGAGCGAGAGGCTGCTTCACTGGTATAGTGATGGGTACGTTGTCCCTACACGGCAGCGCGAACACCCTCCAAAATCCGGTGCCTTTGAGCAACAGCCGCAAGTTGTTTCTAACGAGGCTTTTATGACTGAGGCACAAGCAGAAGCCAGCCCGCGCGAACTGAAGGGAGTTCGGCTTCTTCTCCGTAGTATCCTTGTGGCGGGCGTGCTGATCTACGCCTCCAACACCAATAACGCTCGATGACGGCACACCTTCCAAGCGGGACTGACTCGCGTTGTTCTTCTCCGAGGGCTGCGGAGGAGGCGCCGGACCCTTTGTGAAAAGCCAGGCACCATGCGAGAGCGATCCCACAAAAAAGGCGAGATCTACCAGCAAGACGTAAAACACTGGTTGAGCCGAACCACATTTCTCGGCTTCGAGGCGGAATTGTTTGGGGACGCATACACGTGACGAAAAAGGCGTGTACCATTGGAGGGATTGTGTTCGATTTCTCCTTGCGGCTGGGAAGCGGCAGTCTGGCACGGCACATTCTCTACGGCGAATGCAAATATCGAGATGAGCGGAGAGGGAACGTCAACACCGATTTCAAGGAGTTCCTCAATCGGGTTTACGAGGCCCTTGTCGCAGCCGAGGCCGATGAGGCGGACAGCGCCCTCTTTGTATTCCTCAGTACTCTCCCGCCCGATGATTGGAGAAAATACTTGAAGAACAAGCAGAAATATTGCCAGGAAGATCTGGTGTGGGATGTAAACCAGGTTGTTGACGAAGAGGTGCTGACTACCCTCACAAGGGTCGTCCACCTCCTGGTATTGAATGCCACAATCGTGGCAAGGAGAGGATGACATGGGCTTGAACCTGATCCGAGAACGATTTAGCGATTGGCTCGAAGAGGATGGCCCCGCGACGCGCGCCCATTATCTTGCCAGACTGGAGGAGCATGTCGGGCAACCCATTGACGTGAACGCCTGGCAAATTGAGGATAGGGCGTTTCCGCGGGTGGGAAGTTACACGAGTTATGGGATTTTCCGGTTGTGCTTGCAATATGTTGCCAGGGGCGACTACGAGCAGGAACTGGGAGATGAGGAGAACGTCGAGTTCGAGGCCCTCAAGGAGTTTCGCATCACCTTGAAAGCGGGTTCCTTGAAGGTCCCCCATGCGGCGCACTTCCTGGAGTCGGGAGACACCGATACGATTTTTATCCCCATCCTCTTCGCCAGGCCGTTTGCGCACGAGGAGCGGTTCGTGGCCAGTTTGCCGGGTGGGATCAAAGCGTTGGAGGCTTTCGCCAGGGGACTTCGCTTTGAATTGGCCACGGAAGAAGAACGGGAGTACGAAGTGGAAGATGGAAGATGGCTGCCCGTCGCCACGGCAAAGAACGTGGCCCGGCTGCTACACTGGTTTTTCACGGAAAAACCGAATGCCTGCGTCGTGCTGTCCTGACCTCGACGACCAGGCTTCGCTCTCTTTGGCTCGCACTCGGTTTCGGTACGCAACAACGATCACCAAGGCACTCGTTTCCATTCAGGGAGACCCGCATGCCCGCCGACTGGTACTGTGAAGTAGACGGAAAGCAGCACGGCCCGGTCACGGCCGGGCAACTCAAGCAGCTCGCCACCGACGGGAAACTGCAACCGTCTCATCCGGTCTGGAAAATGGGGATGAAAACGAAAGTGCCTGCCAAGACGGTCAAGGGACTGTTCGACGCCGCCGCCGCGCCGGCCGCAGCGGCTCCCTCTTCGAGTGCTGCCGACACGGGCCGACTGCTCGCTTCCGTGCTGGAGCCGACCCAGGAAGAGGAATTTGACGAACTGGAGACCATCGAACCGGACTCGGAAGAGGACCTGGTGGAAATCGAGACGATCGATGAGGAGGTCGTCGAAGAGGAACCCGAGCCACCCCGAAAAAAACGAATCGAGCCAGAGAAAAAACCTGTAGGCAAGGTGAAGAAGGAAGCGAAGAAAGCGCCTCCGCAGTCGCGGGCAGGTACGGCGACGAGCGGCAAGCCCTTCCGGGTGATGAGCGGCGGTGTAGTGCGTGGCCCCTATTCACTCGAAGAGCTTCGCGGTCTGCTGCGTGCCGGCAAGCTGGGCGAGGACGATCTGATCGGCGTCGAAACGTGGTTGCCGGTCGCGACGCTGAGCGGCCTGTCCGGTGCGGTGGGTTCGGCTCCGGCAGCACGAGGGGATGCGGACGAGGAAGTCGCGGAAGACCTCGATGAGGAGTTCGGTGACTTCGAGGAGGTCGAGGAGGAAGAAGTGAAAGAAAAAAAGCCCGCGAAAACGGATGATGATGGAAGTCTCCCCGTCGATGACGAGTTTCACATCGGCTGAGTCAGGCGAGCGGGGCGTGTGAACGCCCCGGTCTGGCGCACTGAACCGGGGCGTTTACACGCCCCGCTCGCCACTTTCCTGAGCGAAGACTCGATCGTACGCCTCCACCGCCACCCCTCCCAGTCGCTCGGCAAGCCGGCGATACGCCTCGCGCCGATAGCCCCAGCCATAGCGCGAACGCGGCACTTGCTCCAGCCAGTCGTACAGATGCACCCGGCATAGCCCGTCAAAATCGCTCCTGTCCAACTCGACGTCCTCGCTCGTCAATCGATCGACGATTCGATACGGTTCCGTATCCCTTTCGACGGCCGCGTCGAGAGACGCTCGATCCATCGCGCAGTTCAGATAGGCGAGACGCTCGGCCCGCTCGCCGATGAGTCCTCGCACGTCGCCTCGCCGTTCCAGTCCCAACTTGAAGCCTTGAAACTTCTCGGTCCCGTAGATCGAGTGGAACATGCCGGCCTGACACAGTTCCTCCGCGCAGCCCTGCGCCTCCATCAGCCGATAGACGGCGACGAGATGGGCCAGGTACGACTTGCCGCTGTGGGCCACGTCCTCGACGCCCAGTTCAACCAGAAAGCCCGTCAGCTTCTTGTAACCCGCGTCCATCACTTCTCCTTTTCGGATTCCGCTCACTTCGTGCCGAACCGCGCCCGCAAGCGCCTCGCCGCGGCGGTGAGCCGGGTCAGCTTCTCGTACGCCTCATCGATGGTGGGCGGCTCGCCGGCATCCGGCGCGAAGCCACAATCGGGATTGAGAGCGATTCGCTCCAAAGGGAGGATCGCTGCTGCCGCCGCCCCAATCTCCTCGATCTCCTCGACCGTTTGCAAGCGTTCGCCGCGCACATCGACGACGCCAAGGCCCACACTCAGGTTGTCGGGCAACAGGCTCAGGTCGCTGACGTCGCCCGTTTTCGGATAGGCGAATTCCAGGTTGACGCGATCGACGCCGGCCTCGCGCAGGCGCGGCAGAATCGGCTTGTAGTCGCCGGTCACGTCGCTGCGTCTTTTGTAGACACTATGGCAGCAATGCAGTTGCACTTCCGCCTTCAATCCCTCTACGACGCGATTGATAGCCGACAGGGCTTCCGGAAACTGGCGTTCGACGTTCCAGTCGCGCCGCAAGCGTTCGTCGTGGGTCTCGCCTCCCGCCATCAGTTGCCGATCGCAGAAATAGGTCAGGGCGGGGTCGTCGAGTTGCACGATATCGATGCCCGCTTCGACAAGGGCTTTCGCCTCGCGGCCCAGCACCTCGGCGAGATGTTCGAGGAAATGGTGCAGGGTCGGATAAGCGTCGCGGCTATGGTCTTCGTGCCAGTAGCGGACGGCAATCAGAAAGGGGCTGGGCAGTGCGAACTTGGTGACGCGATCGGTGTTCGCGGCGAGGAAGCGAGCGTCCTCGGCGAAGACCGGTTCGCCAGCCTCCATGCGGCGGACGACGACTTCGGTGATCTTCGTCTCGCCCTGGTGAACAAAGTGGCGGCAGCGCTCGAAGCCGCCGATGCGGGTGAGGAACTCGCGGATGTACTGGGTCCGCCGCCATTCGCCGTCGCTGACGACGTCCAGCCCGGCCTGCTCCTGCAAGCGGATGGCGAACCGCACGAAGTCATCGAGGGTGCGCGTGAAGGTGTCGGCCGGAATCTCCCGGCGGCGGTCCAGGAGGTCGCGCACGACCTGAGGGCGAGGCAGCGAGCCGATGGGCTGCGTGAGGAAGAGCGGCAGTCGAGCGGTGCGGAGGGTTTTCACGGCTCATTCTCCGCGAGAGAGGAGTCTGCGATCCTTACACTTGAATGCTCTCTTGAGCGCGTCGTGCTTCTGTTGTATTGCCCCAGTCGAAACGGGAATTTGCCTTCGCGAGAGTTAGCGGCAATACTCTCGCGGAGGGCTGACCTTCATGATGATCGATGCCGATGTCGCAGTCTGTAGCCCCTCCAGCGTCTACCGCGTCCTCAAGGACGCGGGCCGGCTCGACGACCGTCCTCTCAAACCCTCTTCCAAGGGCAAGGGCTTCGTCCAACCGCTGCGGCCCCACGAACACAGGGTCAGCATTGGTGGGACGGAGGGAGAGAGGCGCGATAGATCGAAGCCCGATCCGCCGAGACCCAAGCGGCCGGCGCCGAAGTCTGACCTTGTGGGAGGGTCGGGCTTGCCCTCGAACGGTTTGCTGGAGCAGGCTCTCGCTCGCCAGTCCGGGACCCTGGCCGCGAAGACGGACGCCTTCGGCGCGGCCGAGGGCTGGCGGGGAGGTTGCCCCTAGGCAAGAGGGGCAGACAGCAGGACGAGAGGAATGAGATGGAAGGAAACCATCGACGCGACCTCCTCAGTTCCAGACCATTCCCAGGCCGCCGGTCTCCCTCGGGGTGACTCTGGCGATCAGCGAGTCTGAAACAGCCTTCCTCGTGACGCATGACCAGCGAAGTACCCGAGTGACGCAACGTCGCTCTTGTCCGGGAACAGTGCCGAGACTTGACCTGTGGGGGACATTGTGACGGTAACAAGTGGCTGGAGGACACGCAACAACAAAGCGTCCGTCCGGCGGCCCCGGCTTTGCGGGGGAGAGGGGTTGGGGGGGGGGGGGGGAAGACAAAAGACCCGCACACCCCCCACCCCACGCCCCCCCCAAACCCGGGGCGCCGGCCGGACGCTGTGGGGTTGGGGGTGGTCCCGCCCCC
>JBBRIK010000504.1:0-5162 GCA_038221045.1 Gemmatales bacterium | reverse complement strand
TCCGCCCCGGGGGCGGGGGCCTTTTATGGGCCCGGTTTGGGCTCCCCCCGGGGCCATTTCCGGCCCCCGCTCGCCGGGTTCGCAGTCGCGCTAGTGACCGGGTTGCTTGTCGGGCTCAGGTAGACGGCGAAGATCGTAAGCGAGGAAGATGTCCCAGCCGGCAACGGGTTGGCCGTCTTCAAAATGGGTCACATGTTTGAAGAGATCGACGCGGCGGAATCCTTCTTTCAACTTGTCCCCGACGCCGCCGACGATGATGAAAACCTTCTCGCGAAATACCTCCGGGTCGTCGATCGGATTCGGTCTCCACAAGTCGTACTGGCTATAGCGGTCGCCCTGGGCGCGGCCGATGTTGTACACGGGAGGATGCCCCTGACAGTAGAAGCCGATTTCCCCCGGCAACGCCCAACTGGTGGCGGCCAGGATTGGCTCGGCGCCCCGTTCGTGACACCACTCGCGGGCGCGATCAACCTCGGCGGCGAGGGTTCGCCAGCCGCGCAGCCGGCATGAGGGATCGAAGCGCCGCAGGGGATAGGGCCTGTTCGGCTCGATGGGACCGGAAACCGAGAGCAGCACGGGCCGCACCCAGTTGCTGTGATGGATGAGCGCGTTCAGCGTCATGCCGAGGAGGAGGACGCCGGCCAGGCTGGCCTGACTCATCCGCCGCCAGAGAGGGTTCGGCGAAGTGACCTGGGCGACGACCCAGGGACAGGTGAGGACCAGGCCGGACAGATAGGCCGTCACCGGCCAATTCAACTCGCCGCCTCCGGTCCTGAAACTGAAGGCGAAGAAGACGGCGAACATCGGCAGCGACGTCCACCAGAGATAGCGTTTGCCGGCGTCCGTCTCGCGCCACGGCCGATGCGCGATCATCGCCGCCGCCCAGGCGAGGAACCAGACGCCGAGCAGGAGGGCGAACTGGCCGCCGACGTAGTGGACCGGACCGAGCCAGTGGATCGAGTTATCTCTGTTCGACAGCCGCTCGACGTGATGGACGCTTACCCAGCCGTTGTTCATGTTCCAGATCAGGATGGGCAAGACGCCGAGGGAAGCGACCAGCCCCATCACCCAGAAGCCGGGCCGCCAGAGCAGCGGCCGATGCTCCCGGCTCGTCAGGAGAAACAGGCCGATGCACGGCATGAAAAGGGCCATGTTGTACTTCGCGAGGATGCCCAGGGCCGTGACCAACCCCGCCGCCGGCCAGGCCCACCAGGAGCCGCGGAAGATCGCTCGATGAGACAGCACCAGTGCCCAGC
Source organism: Gemmatales bacterium (assembly GCA_038221045.1). Taxonomy (GTDB): domain Bacteria; phylum Planctomycetota; class Planctomycetia; order Gemmatales; family Gemmataceae; genus JBBRIK01. Next base: position 3,906 of record JBBRIK010000504.1, on the reverse strand, counting down.
CCCAGCAGCAGGTGTAGGGCGAGTCGATCGTCATCAGCGAAGAGCCTGCGGAAATGAGGGGAAAGCTCACACCGGCCGCCATGACGGCGAGGCCCAGCCAATCGCGTCCCGTCGTCTGCACCGTCAGAATATACATGCTGAGCAGGAGCAAGCCGCCGCAGAGGACCGCGGGGGCGCGGACGGCCAGCATCTCATTGCCCGTCAGACTGATCGACCAGGGACCGAGCAATTCGCAACTGGCGCGGATGATCCAGGCGACGAGGGGGCCTTTACTGTAGTAACTCCAGTCGAGATGACGGGACCAGTCCCAGTAATGGGCCTCGTCGGGCGCGAGGTCGAGCCGGCAATGGTTGGCGAGGAAGAAGAGGCGAAGTCCTGCCGCCACCAGAATAAGGAGCCCGGCGGCGCACCGGCAGAGCCAGACTTCACGGCCGGCCACGGGCTGGCGATCGGACATCAGCACGGTTGATTCCTCCTGACCCTGGGCGGCAAGGCGCATCCCGCGCCGGACTGCCTTGTAATCCGGGAAGGGAAGACAGGTCAAGACCGGGCTGCGGAAAGGAGGGGCGCGAAGTAAGAAGGAGGTGTTTCGGTAGGTCCGGCGAGCCGAGCCGGACCTGGACTGCGATGAGGTTCACGGTGCGCCGTTTGCGATGAATCCGGCGAGCGGTATCGCAGTACGGGTGCCGCTCGGCTCGCGGCACCTACCCCGGTAGGTCCGGCGAGCCGAGCCGGAATTGGACTGCGGGAGAAGTGCGTGAAATGTGAATCGGCCCCCTCTTCCCATTGGGAAGAGGGGCAAGTGAGATCAGGAAGCGGCGAGAAGATCATCGACGAGTTTGGCGAGGACTTCATGCGTCAGGGCGAAAGGTACCTGTTCGCGTCGTTTGCCACCGGCGCGGGCGGCCTGGAAGCGGCGGACGTTTGCCTCCCCCCTCGCCCGCAGCAGCACTTCGTAGTAAAAGACTGCCTCGCCTTTTTTCGCCGGGGCATCGCTGCGAAGCTGGGCTGTCTTGTGCGCCGCATCGGACTCGATCAGGCGCAACGGTTCGAGCAGACCCGTGACGCGGGCGCAGGTGTTGTCCGCCCAGCGCTTGACGTCCTCGACCGGCTTCCCCCGCGTCAGCGCCAGTTCCCAGACGCGGGAGGCCAGGACGTCGTTGTGGTCGGCCGTGACGGCGACGGCCGGTTGGCCCTCGCCGGTGGTGACGGTCAGGGTGGAGCGTTCGCTATCGGGTCGCCATTCAGCGAGTCTTTCCAGAAGCTTGTTTTCGAGGGTCATCGATCTCTCCTCCGGTCTTGATGCTGTGGTCGGAGCCGTCGAATGAAAGCATCGTGGGCTTGTTATCGACGAGCGTCTGGAGGTGGACGGGCCTCCCCCAGATGAATTGTAGGTTCGTGAGCGTGTCGGCGGCGTGATCCATTTTCAACTCTACCCCATTGAACTGATGGAGCAGCAGCAATTCGCCGCGGTTGCGGTAGTTGCCATCGACGACGTAAATCCACGGCTTGCCGAAGTTCGTGAGGCTGAATAGCAGCCGTTGCTTGACCTTCTGGAAGTCGCGCGAGTCGATATACCACAGCCCCGCCTGCTCCTGCCAGGCGTAGGTGAACATCTTGTGCTCGACGCAGAATTCCGGGGTGAGGAACGTGTCGATGAAAGTAATATCGTTATGAATCCGCCGAACCTCGAAGATTTTTTTTCGTCCGAGGCCAAGTTGCTTGTCCCAGTTGCGCTTCTTATCGAGGTCGTCGCACTCTTCCCACTCCTTGCCGAAGCGCCCGGTGTTCCAGCGCATCTCGATGTCGCGGAGCAGTTCGAGGCCGAGTTTGTAGGGATTGAGGCGGGCGCCGGAAGTGGCGACGGTGCCGGAATGATGCTCGGCGTAGTCGAGCAGTTCGGAAGGCGACAACGCCTTCTGCGTCATGATCGTGGTATGCCAGTAGCTGTTGTGGTTGATGAATCCCTGGGCGGCGTAGCGGTGCGTCTGCTCGACGGTGATGTCATAGACGTCGGCATGGCCGCGTTCGATGGAGACGACTTCATCGTCCAGAGATTCCTCCTTGAACCACTGATGGCCCTCGACATAGCCCCGCAGCGCCTCTTGCTTTCGCGTCAGGCCGAAACCGATTTCCTTCATGAAGAGGGCTGCGGAATGGCCCCGAGTCTCAACGTGCCAGCAACCGTCCTGTTGAGGACGCCGCGAGGAGAGAATGCCGAAGTTAAGGAGCAACAGTTGGACCTGTTTGCTCATTTCTTCGCTGGAAGTCGAGAGGATGACGCCTGCCTTGCCGGCGTAGCCGTCACAGTCGTAATAGGCGCGCAGAAACGCGGCGACGACGGCTTTCGGGGATCGGAGGATGACGTCGGGGACGTTCTTGAGGCGAGCGCGGACGCCGGTCTTGAGGCCCAGGTGTTCGAGGAACAACTGGATGGTTTTGGAACTGAAGATGATTCTCCAGCGTCCTTCATCGCGCCGGTGCCGAGGGACCACTCCGAACAGTTCTTCGACGAGTTCCGAGAAATGATTGGCCTGCTCGTCGTCGCCCGTGGTGAGGCCCATCGTCCGCTTGACTTTGCTGATGTGGCCGTCCCCGATCATGTAACCGAGGAACGCACCGAAGCGTTCGTCAACGGTCCCTGGGATGGTCACGGAACGCTGGCGACGGCAAACCGTCGCGTTGGTCGAGCCAACCTGTTCGCAGACGGCGATCAGGGGAGCGAGGCGATGAGCCGAGCGGACGTTTTTCCCGGCTCGATGGCGTAGAACGGTCCACAAGGAAACGTCGGCCGCCTTTGCCACTTCCGCAAGCGTGGGACGAGGGGTGACTTCCCAATCGAGCGTGACGTTTTCCCTTGCCCAGAGTTGTGTCCCGCGAGCGAGGCGGATGCATTCGCCGAGGGTCAGTTCGTCGAGACGCCGCCAGGAGCCGTCCGGCAACATCAGGCGATGAGTCGTCGAACCTTCCAACTCGAGTCCTCGACGAGTGCGGATGCGGATCGTCTCTCGATCCGGAAAAGCGGCCCAGTCGCAGACGCGCCGGAAGTCCTGGCCATCACTGACGCGAACGGGCAAGCGCTTTTCGACCAGTTCTCCCATCCGCAACAGGCCATGATCTGTACACACGAAGGAACCCCACACCGCGCAGGCCCATCCTTCGTTGCATACCTTGGTTTGCCCTTGCGGCATGAAATAATAGGCTTCGTCGCGGACGATTTCGAGGATGTCGTGCTGCCAGCCCTTCATGGGCGCATGCTCCAGCAGGAACTGCAGCACGTCCTTTTCGGGATGTTCGGGGAAATTGCGGGCCTGTTCTTCGAGCATCTTCCGCTGCTCCTCCTCCTCGGCGAGAAGGGCCTTGCGCGGATTGATGTAATCGTCCATGTAATCTTTACTGCGGAACCGCGTCGCCTTGATGCCGCTGGTCTCCTCTCCCTGCGCGTCCAAACTGGAACGTGAGACGGTGTCTCTGCGGCGGATCGCCGTCGAGTGAATGTCGATCAGGTCGTCAATCGACATGCAGCGATCGAGGAAGGCTTCGACCTCGTCCTCGCCGTACTTCTCGGCGTAATGACGAATACGAGCGCCGTGGTTGGCCATCTCGTCCATCATCTTGCGGTTGGTGTGGGCGAAGTAGGCGTTGTTTTTGAAAAAATCATTGTGGCCGAACACATGACTCATCACCAACTTCTGATCCACGTCGGGGTTAGAGCGCATCAGGTAAGCGTAACAGGGATCGTTGTTGATGACCATTTCATAGATCTTCGACAACCCATAATCGTAGCCCTTGCGCAGTTCCTCGTAGGACATGCCGAACGACCAGTGCGGGTAGCGCGTCGGGAAGCCGCCATAGGCGGCTATCTCATTCAGGTCGTCGGCGTCGATGACCTCGAAGATCGTTTCG
>JBBRIK010000503.1:0-5166 GCA_038221045.1 Gemmatales bacterium | reverse complement strand
GACATGCTCCGCGAAGCCAAGGCGGCGCGCACTCCGCTGGGTCTTGAAGCCGCCGCCTACATGGACGCCGGGAAACTTGTTCCCGATGATCTCGTCTTCAACATGTTGGCCGAGCGGTTCCGAAAGGAACGGCCTCCCTGCTTCCTGATGGACGGCTACCCGCGCACGGTCCCGCAGGCGCAGCGGTTCGAGGGGCTGCTCGCGGAACTGAACCTCCCGCTGACGGCCGTTGTCCACATGAGCGTCGGCGACGAGGAGATCGTCCGCCGCATCACGGGCCGGCTGACCTGCCCGCAGTGCAAGACGACGTTTCACGTCACCAGCCGGCCGCCGGCCGTGGACCGGAAGTGCGACAACTGCGGCTATCAACCGCTCGAACAGCGGGCCGACGACAACCTCGACGCGATCAAGCAGCGGCTGACGACTTACCACAACGAGACGACGGAGTTGGTGCCGCACTATCGGGCGCGAGGATTGCTCCGCGAGGTGGCGGGCCACGGTGACATCGAAGGGATTTATCGGCAGATCCTGCCGGCCCTCCAGAAATAGGCAGGTCTGACGTGCTTCGCTCCTTCTTTTCCCGCGCTCCCGAGTTGAAATCGACCCGCGAGATCGGCCTGATGCGTGAGGCCGGCAAACTGGTGGCCGAGGCCCTGCGGTTGTGTCGAGCCATGGCCGTCCCCGGCATGAAGACTCTCGAGATCGATCGCGCCGTCGAGGACCTTTACAACCGCCACGCCGCCACGCCGCTGTTCAAGGGCTATCCCGGCAAGGTGCCTTTCCCCGCGAGTACCTGCATCTCGCTCAACGAGCAGGTGGTTCATGGGATTCCGGGACCGCGTGCGATCAAGGAAGGCGACCTGCTCAAGTTCGACACGGCCTGCAAGCTCAACGGCTGGTGCGCCGATGCGGCCATCTCCGTCATGGTGGGCGAGGTCAGTTCGGAGCGGCGGCGTCTGGTCGAAATTGGGGAGTTGACGCTGCGGACCGCGATGGAAGAACTGGCGCGGCGGAAGTGGTGGACCGAAGTGGCCAAGCAGATGCAGCAGGTGGTCGAGTCGGCGGGCTTCAGTGTGGTGACGCAGTATGTCGGTCATGGCATTGGCCGCATCATGCACGAGAATCCGCAGGTTGCCAACTTCGTCAATCGCGAGGTTCGCAAGAACGACTTCCGCATCGAGCCGGGTCTTGTCCTGGCCGTCGAGCCGATGGTCAACATGGGCAGGGCTGATACCGACACCCTGCGTGACCACTGGACCGTCGTCACGCGCGACGGTCTGCCGAGCGTCCATGTCGAACACACCTTGGCGGTGACCGACACGGGGGTTTATGTGGTAACCGCCGAGGAGGAGACGCTGATTCCGAGGCGGGCCTGAGTTCTTGCGCCCACGCTCCTCCTCGTTCCCACGCTCTGCGTGGGAACGTCCTCCTCGACGCTCTGCGTCGTCTCTGTGCGGAAGAGGACGCAGAGCGTCGGAAGAGCCGTTCCCACGCAGAGCGTGGGAACGAGAAATGTGTGAGGCCCACTTGCCAGGGTGCGAGAGGTCTGCTAAAAAGATAGTTTTCCGCTGTTGGAAGGAAGATGCCATGAAGGTTCGGGCGAGCATCAAACGCATCTGTGAGAATTGTAAATTGGTGCGCCGGCACGGCAAGTTGCTGGTCATCTGCACCAACCCGCGCCACAAACAGCGCCAGGGTTGAGAGGAGAGCGAAATGCCGCGTATCATGGGCGTTGACATTCCAAACGACAAGCCGACCTATATTTCCCTGCGCTATCTCGAAGGGATCGGGCCGACCAAGGCGCTGCGCCTCTGCGAGCAAGCTCGCCTCGATCCTCAGCGGAAAGCCCGCGAGTTGACTGGCGACGATATCAGCCGTTTGACCGACATCCTCGATCGAGATCAGGGTTATCTGGTCGAGGGTCCCTTGCGCCGGCAAACGCAGCAGAATATCGCCCGGCTGCGTGAGATCAACTGCTATCGCGGGAGTCGTCATCGCCGCAGCCTGCCGGTGCGCGGGCAGCGAACGCGGACGAACTCACGGACTCGCAAGGGTCCGCGCAAGACGGTCGCCGGCAAGAAGGGCGTCAAGGAAATGCGGTAACCTCCCAGCCGCTTGCGGCTTGGCAGTTTGAACTGCGAAGCCGCAAGCGGCATGGTCATGAAACACTATGGCAAAGAGCAAGAAAAAGAAACAGCGGCGGAACGTCAGCCGGGGCATCGCCCACATCAAGGCCACGTTCAACAACACGATTGTCACCATCACCGATGGCCAGGGCGATACGCTCTGCTACGCCACGGCCGGGATGGTCGGCTTCAAGGGCAGCCGCAAGAGTACGCCCTTCGCCGCCCAGCGCGCCGCCGAGGTGGCGGCCGACAAGGCGGCCAAGTTCGGCCTCAAGGAAATCGAGGTCAAGGTCAAGGGGCCTGGTTCGGGCCGCGAGTCCGCCATCACTGCCTTGCAGTCCGCCGGGCTGACCATCAAGGCCATCGAGGACGTCACTCCGCTGCCGCATAACGGCTGCCGTCCGCCCAAGAAACGACGCGTGTAATTCAACGATGAATGATGGATGAGGAAAGATGAATGAGGAGACCTTAACGGGTCGTCATTCAGATTTCTTCGTCAATCATTCATCATTCATCATTCATCATTCATCATTGGACATATGGGACGCACTCTCGATCCAGTCTGCAAACTGTGCCGCCGTGAAGGTATCAAGCTGTACCTCAAGGCTACCCGTTGTGATAGCCCCAAGTGCGCCATCGAGCGGCGCAACACGGCGCCGGGCATGCACGGCCATCGCCGGGGCAAGCCGAGCGAATATGCCGTGCGCCTTCGCGAGAAGCAGCGGCTGAAGCGCTTCTATGGCCTGTTCGAGCGCCAGTTCCGCCGTTACTTCGAGTTGGCCTCGCGCTCGAAGCAGAACACCGGCGAAGCTTTGCTCGCCCTCATGGAACGCCGGCTCGACAACGTCGTCCATCGGATCGGCTTCGCGCCCAATCGCGCGTCCGCCCGCCAACTCGTCACGCATGGACACGTCTTCGTCAATAATCGTTCCTGCACCATCCCGAGTTTGCTGCTCAAGGTCGGCGACACCGTGACCGTCGCGCGGCAGGGCGAGAAGGAAAAGGAAGCCCGGAAGGTCCTCAAGGACGGGCCAGGACGGCCACGGAGTCTTCAGCTCGTCCGGCTCTACATGCAGGAACAGCCCCAGCCGATGCCGGACTTTCTCGAGCGCGTCGAGGGTGAAATTCCCGAGGGCCGGCTCACGCGGATGCCCACGCGCGGCGATGTCGATCCTCGCATCGCCGCCCTCCGCGAACAGCTAATCATCGAGTTCTGCGCTCGCTAAGCACTCCCTTGTCCACCGTCTCCTGTCCGCAACCAGCAGGACAGGGGACGGTGGACAGCTTTTTCAAGGAGATCCGGTTATGCGGATCAAATGGCGTGGTCTGGAGCTTCCCAGCCGCGTGATCAGCGATCGCTCCACTCTGACGGACACCTATGGCCGATTCACCATCGAGCCATTCGAGCGTGGCCTGGGAACGACGGTCGGCAACAGCCTGCGCCGCGTTCTGCTGTCCAGTCTCGAAGGCAGCGCCGTCACGCGCCTCAAGATTCAGAACGTCCAGCACGAGATCAGCACGATTCCCGGCGTCGTCGAGGATGTGACCGACATCATCCTCAACGTCAAGAGCCTGGTCGTGAAGAACCTCAGCGATTCGCCGCGCGTGGTCCGCATCGACCGTCACGAACAGGGTCTGGTCACGGCCGCCAACGTCATCACGGACGAGGCGGTGCAGATCATCAACCCCGAGCACATTGTCGCCACGCTGACGGCGGACGTGCCGTTCGTGGTGGAAATGCACGTCGAAAATGGCCGGGGTTATCGCATGGCCGAGGAAAACGTCCCCGGCGAGCGCGAGGTGGGAATGATTCCCATCGACTCCAGTTTCTCGCCGGTCGTTCGCGTCAAGTTCGAGATTGAGGAGACGCGCGTCGGCCAGCGGACGAACTACGACAAGCTCATCATGGAGATCTGGACGAACGGGACGATCACGCCCCAGATGGCCCTCGTCGAGGGCGCGAAGATCCTGCGGAAGCACCTCAATCCGTTCATCCAGTACGCCGAGCCCGGCCCCGAAATGGCTCTCGACAAGGGCGAAGAGAACGGCCAGCAGAACGAGGTGGTCGATATCGAACTGGAGCGCAAACTCGCCATGAGTCTGGCCGAGTTGAACCTTTCGGTTCGCGCCACCAACTGCCTCGAATCGGAAAGCATCACGACGGTCCGCGACCTGGTGATGAGAGGCGACGAGGAGTTGCTGGAAGTGCGCAACTTCGGCGACACGACGCTGCGTGAGGTGAAGAGCAAGTTGTCCGAACACGGGCTGACGTTGGGCATGAAGATACCCAATGCCCTGAGGCGATGACAAACAACGAATGGCGCGGCCGCGGGTGGCCGCCAGCAGAGAGTGACCCATGAGACATCGGAAAGCCGGCCGCAAGCTGAATCGCAATGCGGCCCATCGCAAGGCGATGTTCCGCAACCTGGCCCTGGCCCTGTTCCGGCACGAGCGGATCATCACGACGGTCGCGAAGGCCAAGGAAATGCGACCTTACGTCGAGAAACTGATCACGCTCGCCAAGAGGGGGACGCTCCACGCGCGCCGGCTCGCCGAGGCGAAACTCGGCGCCACCGCTCAGGCGGAAGTCCGTCCCCCTGAGAAGAAGGACGACGAAGGGGATTCGCGGACCATTCTGAGAAAACTGTTCGACGAGATCGCGCCGCGTTTCAAGGATCGGCCCGGCGGCTACACGCGCGTCATCAAGCGTCACGAACGCCGTCTTGGCGATGCGGGCAAGACAGCCTACATCGAGTTGCTCAAACCGGGCGAAACCAGGACGAAGACGCGATCGACTCCGGCCCCCGCTCCCGTTGTCAGCGCTCCACGTCCCGCTCCCGCGCCGACGCCTCCCCCTGCTCCCCCGACGGAACCGGCGGCGCAGCAGACTCCCCCCGCTGCCCCACAGACAGAACCGCAGACGCCTCCACCGGCCCAGCCGTGAACAAGCCAGGGGTGTGAACCCCTGGCTTCCCGACCAGGGGTTCACACCCCTGGCTATTGACGGGCGCCCTTTCAGGGCGGGTCTTCAGCCCCAACG
>JBBRIK010000502.1:0-5172 GCA_038221045.1 Gemmatales bacterium | reverse complement strand
ACTGTTTTGCCTATATGTTGGGCCGTTTGGGGATTTGGGTTATTTACGCCCGCTACGCCCCACGGGCCAAGACAGTGGTCATCCCGCCGCGGTCATCAGGTACGACAGCAGCACGAACAGCCCCACCGCTCCCACGACCAGGAACAGCACATAACTCCGCAGGTAACCGGTCTGCCACGTCCGGAACCAGCCGCCGATACTGTCCGTCACTCGCGCAATCAGATTCACCAGGCCATCGATGACGCGATTGTCGAATCGGCCGTCGAAGCGCGCCAACCCCACTGTCCAGCGCCCACTGCTGTCGATCAGCCAGTCGATCCACCTCAGATCGATACTCTTGATCCACTGTCCTACCGCGAGGGCCGGGCGAACGAGCGTCGCGCTGTAGAGTTCGTCGAAGTACCACTTGTGAGCCAGGAAACGATGGCCCTTCGGCAACTGAGCGGCAGCCTCGCCGGGATCGAGAACGCGGTAATAGTAGAGAGCGAAGGCGAAGACCATGCCGAGAATCACCATCGCCAGGGCCAGGTTGCCGGCCAGACCATGGAGTTGCTCGGCCTTGACGCGCTCGCTAATCGCTGCCGACTTGGCGAGCGAACTCGGATACGACATGCCCGCATCGACATCGGCCGCCGTGACGCCGAAGTCGGCCTGCACCGACAGCGGCTGGGCGTGATGGAGCGTGTGTTCGAGCCAGCTCGACTCGGCATTGACGAACGGGAAACTCGACGAGAAGAACGGCCAGCCCCAGCCGACGCAGACGCTGAACAGGGCCAGTACGATCAACGGAGTCGTCATCGAACGCGGCGACTCGTGAGCGTGTTCGTAAACGTGCTTGTCGCGCGGCTTGCCGGTGAACGTCATCAGCCACATGCGGAACATGTAGAACGTCGTCAGCCCGGCCGTCAGCAGCGGCAACAGGAACAGGAGCGTGTGCTGCGGATTGATGACGGCAAAGCCCATCGCCTGGGCGACGATGGCGTCCTTGCTGTACCAGCCGCTGAAGGCGGGAATGCCGGCGATGGCGAAGACGCCCATCAGCATCGTCAGCGCGGTGATCTTCATCTTGGTGTAAAGACCGCCCATCTTCGTCATTTCCTGCTCGTGATGGCAGCCGTAGATGACGGAGCCGGAGCCGAGGAAGAGCAGGGCCTTGAAGAAGGCGTGCGTCACCAGATGGAACAGGCCGGCCACCCAGCCGCCGATGCCCAGGGCGAGCATCATGTAGCCGAGCTGGCTCACGGTCGAGTAGGCCAGCACCTTTTTGATGTCGGTCATGACGACGGCAATCGTCGCGGCGACGAATAGCGTGACCGCGCCGGTATAGGCGATGACCAGCAGCGCTTCGGGAGTGAACAGCGGATAGCAGCGGCCGACGAGATAGACGCCGGCGGCCACCATCGTCGCGGCATGGATCAGGGCGCTGACGGGAGTCGGGCCTTCCATGGCATCGGGAAGCCAGACGTGCAGCGGGAACTGGGCCGACTTGCCGACGCAGCCGAGGAAGATGCCGAGACCGGCGAGGACGAGCAGCCAGTAGGGCATGGCGCTGAACTGCTTTGCCCTCGGCTCTGTCTTGACATCGACCGGCTGCTCGTGAACCGTGACGGTCTTGCCTCCGGGCCGATCCGCCTTGCTGAAATCGAATTCATGAGCGTGCATGTCCGGGGCGCGCGGGAACAGCAAGACGCTGCTGCCATCGGCGGATGCCTCAAAGGTCTGCTTCGTCACCGTTCGGCCGCGAATTCCGGGGAGTTCCTTCTCGACGACGTCGCCTCGAAGGACCTGTCCCGCGATCGGCATGGTCTCGATGTTGCCGTGGGCCTCGACATAGACGGGCGAGCGGACCCGGCCGAAGAGTTCGTCGAAGTTGAGCGTGCCGCAATAGGTCCAGAGGATGAGCAGCCCGATGATGAAGCCGGCGTCGCCGATGCGATTGGTGATAAAGGCCTTGTTGGCCGCGTTCGAGGCGCTCTGCCGCTCGAAGTAGAAGCCGATCAGCAGATACGAGCAGATGCCGACCAACTCCCAGCTCACGAACACCTGAAAGAGGTTGTCGGCGAGGATCAGGTTGAGCATCGAGAAGCAGAACAGCGACAGATAGAGGAAGAAGCGTCCGAAGCGGCCGCGGCGCTTGTAATGTCCCTCCTCGCCGTGGACCTGATGGTCCTCGACCATGCGTTGCTGCTCGTCCGCCATGTAGCCAATCGAGAAAATGTGGATTAATGTGCCGATGAACGTCACCATCACGAACATGATGCCGTTGAGCGCGTCGATCTTGTAGCCGACACGTAAAGCTGTACCTTGCCTATCGCTCTCGCCCTTTTTGGGGGCTTCGCCCATCCGGACCCACTCGATCTCTCCCTTCCAGCGAGCTTTGAGGGCTTCGATTTCCTCGTGTGTCTCCTTCTCGGGGTTGGCCGGGAACTTCTCCTCCAACTCGGCGAGGTGATGGTGATCGCCGAGGTACTTCACGAAGCCGGTGATGCTGCACACGAAGGCGAGACCGATGGCGAGGACGGCGAGGTAGGCGGGCCACTTCGCCGGCGTATCGCCCCCGAGCATGTGGTAGACCCCCGCGCCGGTCGTGCCTTCCTTCGCGGAACGCAGGGCCGAGCGGATGGCGAAACAGAGGATGAGCAATACGAAGGAGGCCAGCGGCAGCAGGGTAGCGACGACGAAAAGCTGGCCGGGGTGGTTGACGAAGTCCATGGGTCAGCCTTTCAGCTCCTCGGCGGTATCGACGTCTACGGTTTCGTGATTGTTGTAGAAGTTCAGCACAATCGCGAGGGCAATGGCCGCCTCGGCCGCGGCCATGACAATGACGAAGAGCGCGAACACTTGCCCTTCGAGGGTGAAGGACGGGTTGAAGTGCGCGAAGGCGACGAAGTTGACCGTCGTCCCATTCAGCACCAACTCGACCCCCATGAGGACGCCGACGGCGTTGCGCTTGGTAGCCATGCAGACGGCACCGCAGACGAAGAGCAACGCGCCGAGGAGCAGGTATTCGGTCAGGCCCGGTTCGTTCATGCGGACACCTTCTTGCGGCGCTTCGCTCGGGCAAGATAGGCAGCGCCGATCAGGACGACGAGCAGATGAACGGAGACGATTTCAAACGGCAACAGATAGGCCATCGGGCTGCGCGGGACGCCGTTTGTCCGGGGCTGCGTCGAATCGGCAAGGGGGCCGGTGACAGGAGCGGCGGTCGTCGCGTCCTTGACGCCGAGAAGACTGAGGCCAACGGTCGTGGTCGAGGTCATCTCCTTGCCGGCCTCGGGTGCCTTCTTCGCCTCGTCGAGGGTCAGCGTTGCCGGATGCGAGCGTTTGACGAGGTCCGGTCTGGCTCCCTCTTCCTTCTTCGAGTAAATGGCGGCGGCGAGCGTGCCGAACAGCACCAGACCGACAAGCGTCGAGAGGGCCAACTCCGCCGCCCCTGTCTTCATGCTGATGAATGGTCCTTGCGCGGTGAGCATGACGCCGAAGACGACGAGAACGAGCGTGCCGCCGACGTAGACGAGCAACTGGGTCGCGCCGACGAACTCAGCGCCGAGGAGGAAGAGAATGCCCGCGACGCCGGCCAGGGTGAACATCAGCCACGCGGCGGCCCGGACGATGTTGTCGGTAACGACGACAGCAAGGGCGCAGAGGGCCGTCATGGCGGCGAGGAAGTAGAAGAGGAAGGAGAGTACGGTCATCAAGGTATTCCGTTCTGTCCGGCCGCTGGCAGCGTGGCGGTGTTCGTTGCGAAGCCGCGAGCGGTTAGACAGGCGTTTTCTGCGCGGGCGAGTTCCACAGGCTCGACACACCAGCCGCTGTGTCCGGCAGGATGCTCTTCGTCGTGAACGCCTTGAACAGCATCGACAGGAACAGCAAGATCCACAACGCGGCCATCGGATACTTGAACCACGTCAAGTTCAGCGTCACCTGCCACAGGCTCACGCCCAGGAGCAAGAAGCAACTGATAGGCAGCAGATACTTCAGACACGTCATCATCACCTGATCGATGCGCAGACGCGGCAGGCTCCAGCGAACCCACATCTGCACGAAGACCAGGATCCACGCCTTGACTATGAACACCATGACGTTGAAGACGTTGCCGACCCAGCCAAGCGCTCCCGAGTCGGAGAGATCGAACGGCGTGAATCCCGTGTGCCAGCCGCCAAGGAAGAGCAGGACGGCGATGCCGCTGACGGCGAACATGGCCCCATACTCGGCCATGAAGAAGAACGACCAGCGCAGGCCGCTGTACTCGGTGTGGAAGCCGGCCACCAACTCGCTCTCGGCCTCGGCGAGGTCGAACGGCGCTCGCTTGCACTGGGCCGTGGCGCAGATGAAATAGGTCCAGAAGGCGCAGAAGGTGAACGGATCGTGGAAGATCAGCCACTCGTAGATGAAGCCGGTCTGCTGCCGCGAGATCGTGCTGAGGTTCATCGACCCCGTGACGATGACTGGCACCAGGACGCAAATGGCCATCGGCACTTCGTAGCTGACCATCTCGGCCGCCTCGCGCATGCCGCCGAACAGCGACCACTTCGAGCCGGAACCGTAGCCGGCCAGGATAATGCCGAACACTTCCGTTGACATGACGGCCAGGATGAAGAAGACGCCGATGTCGAGGTTGCGAGCGACGATGTTGTTGCCGAACGGCAGGGCGATGAAGGCGCCGAACGCGCCGACGAAGGCGATGTAGGGAGCGACGCGGAAGAGCATCCGGTCGGCGTCCGTCGGGATGAGGTCTTCCTTGACGAGCAGTTTGAGTCCGTCGGCGAGGGTTTGCAGCCAGCCGAACTTGCCGCCGACGCGAGTGGGTCCGAGGCGGTCCTGAATGCGACCGGCGACCTTGCGTTCGAGCCAGATGAAGAAGATGGCGGAGACGGCGACGAAGGTGACGCAGATGACGGCCGCGACCACGGCGGTGAAGAGTCCGGCCAACTCGTTCGACAAACCGAGTGTCTCGTGAAAGAAGTCGAACACGAGGGCAACTCCCGCTGGCTGAATGGACGGATGCCTTTTCCTGAACCGTGACGGGCGTTACTCTATGGGGGCGGCGCAACCTTGGCAAGCGGACCAAACCGGCAAAAGAACAGATGACCCGCCATCCCCTGAGTCCCTTGATCGCGGTGCAGCCGATGCGCGCGGCGCTGCCGCGTGATCGCGTTCGCACGCTCGTCC
>JBBRIK010000501.1:0-5180 GCA_038221045.1 Gemmatales bacterium | reverse complement strand
TTTCCGATTCTCTTGCGAGGATGTTCGGCATGGATGCCCCATCGCGGTCCACCTGGTGGAACCGATTGACCGCCCGGCCGCTGCTTCTGGGGCTGCTCCTCTATTTCGTCCTGCTCAGCATTCAGTACGGCTTCAAGGCGGCCAAGGGAGACGGCACCAACAGCGCGATCATGCGCTGGCGGCAGCAGCTTCTCGACATGCAGGAAGGCCAGGACATTTTCGATGAGGCGCACGCCTATCCGAATCCGCCGATCATGGCCCTGATCCTGAGTCCCGTCGTCACCTGGACCGACGCCGCCGGCTTACCACCTTTCGTGGCCGGGCTGGGATGGTTCTATCTCAAGGTCGTCATGACGCTGCTGGCGCTGCGCTGGGTCTTCCTCCTCGTCGAATCTCCTTCACGCCCATATCCTCCGTGGGCGAAAGTCCTGACGGTCCTGCTCAGCCTGCGCTCGATCACCGGCGATTTGCAGCACGGCAACGTCAATCTCTTCATCCTCTTCCTCGTCGTGGCGGCCCTGTCGGCCTTCCAGAGCAAGCGCGATTTCCTCGCCGGCCTGCTCTTCGCCCTGGCAATGTCCTGCAAGGTCACCCCTGCCCTTTTCGTACCCTACCTCGTCTGGAAGCGCGCCTGGAAAGCGCTCGCCGGATGTGTCGCCGGCATCGGCTTGTTCTTCTGGCCGGGGGTGGTCCCCGCTCTGTTTCTCGGCTGGGAGGAGAACCTGAAGTGCGTCGAGAGCTGGACGCAGAACATGGTCAAGCCGTTCGTCATCGATGGCTTGGTGACGTCGGAGCATAACAATCAGTCGCTGCCGGGACTCGTCCATCGGCTGCTGACGGACAGTCCGTCCTTCGTCAAATACGTCGATAATATCTGGACGCCGGACCGCTATCACAACGTCGCGAGCCTGCCGCCGAACGTGGCCCGCTGGCTGGTCAAGGGCTGCATGGCGCTGTTCGGGCTGCTCATCGTCTGGAGTTGCCGGACGCCGCGCTCGCAAGCCCCGGAGGCGAACCCGCGCCTCGCCGCGGAGTATTCGCTCATCATCCTGGGGATGCTGCTGTTCAGCGAACGAACGTGGAAGCATCATTGCGTCACGCTGCTGCTGCCATTCGCCGTCCTGTCCTATCATCTCGCGATCGAATGGGAGCGGCGCGCGCTTCGTCGCACTCTCATCGGCGCGCTGGTCGTCGCGGTGCTGCTGATGTCGCTGACGAGTATCAGCCTGCTCGGCCGCGACACGGGCAAGTTGGCCCAGGTCTACGGCGCTTATGTCGCTGTATTCATCGTGCTGGCGGGAGCGCTGACGATGGTCCTGCGCCTGTCCCACAAGTCGGCTGCAATCTCTCAGCCGCATCCCGAATCTCTTGCTGCCTGAACTCCGGACGCGGATAATGCCTGAAAGGCCGCACTCGCCGGCGCGCCCTGGAGACCCCTTGTGCGCGTTCACCTTCGCTCTCTGCTACTGCTGTTGGCGCTGGATCTCCTCTTCTTCCACGCCCTCCTCCTGAAGCCTGACGGCATCCTGTATTCGCCGCACTCCGATCTGATCGCGGAGCATATCCCGGCCAAACGCTTTCTCGTACGCTCCTTTCAGCAGACCGGCGAATTGCCGTTGTGGTGTCCCCATCTCTTCGCCGGGTCGCCCTTCGTCCATGACATTCAGGTCGCCATTTTCTACCCCCCGCATCTGGTGTTGCTGCTGTTGCCCGAGGAAGCGGCCGGGCCGGCGCTCAGTTGGCTCGTCGTCCTGCATGTCCTTCTCGCGGGATGGCTGATGTACGCGTATGCGTCTCAGCGCGGCCTGCCTCCGGTCCCTGCCCTGGTTGCCGGAATTGGCTTCATGTTCGGCGGACGCTGGCTGATGCACCTGCTCGGCGGCGGACACTACATCGTCATCGGCCTGGCCTGGCTGCCGCTGGTGCTGCTTGCCTGGGAACGCGCCATCGCGGGCAAGGGCTCGCTGTGGGGATTGCTCGCCTCCGCGGCGTTCGCTCTGCTGACGCTCGGCACTCAGCCGCAGTGGACGTTCTACAGCGGCCTCTTCGCCGGCCTGTGGACTCTCGGCGCGGCGCTCGAACAGAAGCGGCTGCTGCGCTGGGTGAGTTGTGGGCTGTCGATCGTCGTCCTGACGATCGGCCTGACTGCCATTCAATTGCTGCCGACGCTTGAGGCGGCGGGACAGTCGAGCCGTGCGGGCGGCGTCAGCGCGGAAGGGATCCTCGACGGCGGAGTGCGCGTCCTGCTGTTTCTCGTCGGGCCGTCACTGACGACGGAGCCGTTCAACGGCGCATGGGAAGATCGCGGCGGCCTCGGCGTCCTGTGGCTGATCGTCGCCGTCTGGGCGCCGCTCCTGCGCAAGGGACGAACGCGCTACGAGGCGGCCGTCTGTCTGGGGCTGTTTCTCTTCGCGATGGGTGGAGCGATCCTGTTTCAGTTTCTGCCCGGCTTCAACCTGTTTCGGCAGCCCGCCCGCATGGCGGTCATCGCGACGCTGCCGCTCTCCTGGCTGGGAGCCGTCACGGTCAATGCGATCCTCTCGCCGGACGGTTTGACGAATGAACAGATAAAGGTGTGTCGTCTCTGGCTGATCCGTATCGCAGTCGGTGTCGTCATCCTTGTCGGCGGATTTGCGCTGCGCTCGTGGCTTCAGGGGGCGGCGCTGCATCCGAGTCTCTATTATGTCGCCGGCCCGTTCCTCCTTGTGGCCGCCTGGGGCGGTCTGAAGGATCGCTCCGCTGTCGTGCCACGTCGAACCGAAGCGGTTCGCTGGCTCATCCTGTTGGCCGTCGATTTGTTGCTCCTGAACTTCTCTCTGCCGGCGGTCGAAAACGCTGACGTGAGCAACTCGACTCCGGCCTCGGTCCGCTTCGTCGTGGAACATCGCGAAATGGGGAGCCGCGTCCTCGACGTCGATCAGGTCACCAAGGGGAAATTGGCCGGCACGCCGCTGGGAAGTGGTTCCCCTCTGGCGCTGATTCACGGCGTCGACTCCGTGCGTGGCTACAGCCCGCTCGACGTCCGCCGCTATCGCGAATTCCTGCAGTTGATCGCGGACGAGGATCGGCCCTTGGGCGCTCTCGATAGCACGTTCACCTATCCGGTCATCGCCAGCTTTCCGCTCAAAAACCGCACGCTTCTCGATCTGCTCGGCGTGCGCTTCCTTCTCCTGCCCGCAAGTGAGAAGCCGCCCGGCGAACACTGGCACGCTGTCGGCAGGGACGATATTTCCGAAGCGGTCTACGACTTCCTCGCGGGAGGAATGATTGACCTGGAGGAGTATGTCGTCTGGGAAAACGAGGACGTTCTGCCGCGAGCGTTTGTCGTTCCCGAGGCGAAGGCTCTTCCCGAACGCGCCTCCCTCCTGGAGACGTTCAAGAAGACGGACTTTCGCGAGGTGGTGTATCTGGAAGATTTCGACGAGGAGCTTCACCCGCGTCCGCCGTTCTCGAAACGGCCTGAAGTGACGGTCCTCTCTCATGAGCCGAACCGCGTTCGGCTGGAGAGCGACGGACGAGAGTCGGGCTTCCTTGTATTGTCTGACGTCTGGTATCCGGGTTGGAAATGCACCATCGACGGCGCGGCGACGCCGATCTATCGAGCGAACACGACGTTCCGCGCGGTCAAGCTCCCGGCCGGCGTCCACCGCATCGAGTTTCGCTTCGAGCCGGCGTCCTACTCGCGCGGCCGAGTCATCACCTTCGCGAGCCTCGGCCTCCTCGTTTTTCTAGCGCTGATCGGCGGGTTGATCCAGGCAAGGCGAGGGACGAAAGCGGTCGAGTGATTCGTCGCTCGCCTCGGCGTGCCTCACGGCTTGGCGAATTCCGAGGCGTCGATCTTGTCTTTCGTCTCGAAATCCGAAATCTCGCTTTCGACGTACTTCTCTCCATCGCGCTTGAGGGCGACTTTCATGGCGTGCTTGACGCCGCCAATTTCCTTGTAGTCACTGAGGAGCCGCTCCTGCGTCCGCTCCTTGCCGCCCATCATCGGGTCCTTGATCGTTCGCTCGCTCTTCATCAGCAATCCCGTCTTTTTGTTGAAGAACAGGTTGATATCGCGATGGCCCTTGTGCGACACCCGCACCCCAACCGCCGCCTGGTCCTCGACCTTGACCTCGCCGACGGGGGACAGTTCATAGCCCTTGTCGTCGATCAGGGGGACCAGCGCCTCGACCCGGCCGGCGTGCATGTCTTCCCTGGCCTCGGCGAGTTCGTCCTTGTCCATTTCCTTTGTCTCGTCGTTGATCTTGCGCCAGCCCTTTTTGCCGTCGAAGACGATGGCCACCGTGAACTTCATCGTGTTGACCTCGAACTCCATCCTGAAGCGCATCTTGTCGGGCGACTGGAGCGCGAAGTCGCTCGTGTAGTCGATGGCCTCTCCCATGCCGTAGAACTTCCCCTTGGCCTTGAAGGTCACGGCCTTGTCTGTGGAGAGCTTCTCCTTACCGCCCAGGGCCTTGATGGCCTTTTCGACGATCGCCCGCGCGTCCGCCTTTTCGTCGGCCCGCGCCGCGCCGGCCGCCGTTACGATCGCCACCGTCAAGCAGAATATCTTGTGCATGGTTCCACCTCAGAGAGAGGACAGATCGGCCGGCGGGCGAAACAGCCGCCGGCTACTCGTGCCAGTATTCGTTTATGACTGCCGGGGATTTCGGACACATGGAACGATCTTCGCATTCTCTGGCAAAATGCGTTTACTTTTCACGGCCAGCCGGAAGCGGCGTTGCTTCCCAGAGCTTCACCGTCCCCTCGAAGCCCGCGCTGGCGAGACGCGTGCCATCGGCGCTGAAAGCGAGGGCCGTGACGTGGGAGGCGTGTCCGGCCAGAGTGAGCGTTTCCTGTCCCGTTACCGTGTCCCAGAGCTTGATTTCCCCAGGGATGTTGGCCAAAAACCCGCCGCCGCTCGCAAGGCGTGTGCCATCGGGTGTAAACGCGAGCGACCAGACAATACCCCGGCTCATCCCGGAGAATCGCTCCCGATTGGCTGCGACGTCCCACCCCTTGAACTGACCTGGTGCGTTGATGATCCCACTTCCGGCGGCAAGCAACCCGCTGGAACTGAAGGCCAGGCAGGTCACGCCGCCCACCATTCGGAAGGCACTGAGAACTTCTCCTGTCGCCGCGTCCCACACATGCACTTCGCCGCCCGGTTGACCCATCAGGCCGTCTCCACAAGCGAT
>JBBRIK010000500.1:0-5190 GCA_038221045.1 Gemmatales bacterium | reverse complement strand
GGCTTCCCTCCGGGGACCATCAACCTCGTTCATGGAGCCGAGGAGGCTGGCGAGGCGCTCGTCAACAATCCCGACGTCAACCTCGTCCTCTTCACTGGCAGTTATGAGGTCGGCAAGCGCATCCGCGAGGTGTCGGTGCAGTTCGCCGATCGCATCGTCGCCACGGAGACGGGGTCCAAGAGCGCCGTCATTGTCTGCGAGGATGCACGACTCGATCTTGCCGTGACGGCGAGCGTCGTGAGCGCCTTCAAGACGTCGGGGCAGCGCTGCGTCTCGGCCAGCCGCATCCTCGTGCATGAGAAGCTGCTGTCGTCCTTCATCGACAAATTCGTCGCCACGGCGAAGCGCCTCAAGATCGGCGATCCGCTCGACGCCGGCAATTTCACCGGCCCGGTCATCCATCGCGACTCGTTACAGAAGGTGCTGCGTTATAATGCATTGGCCCGAGAAGAAGGCGCCGATGTGCTGCTCGACGGCGGACCGCTGACGAGCGCCGCGCATGCGAAGGGCTGCTACCTGTCTCCGTTCGTCTATCGCATCGAGGCGAAACCGGGCGTCCGCTGCGTCCGTGAGGAGGTCTTCGGGCCTCATCTCGCGATCATCCCCTTCCGCGACAACGACGAGGCCGTGAGGATCTACAATGATACTCCGTTTGGCCTGTCGGTGGGGATCATCACCGAGAGCTATCGGACGATGCGCTTCTTCCGCGATGAGTGCGAGTACGGCATGGGCTACGTCAATCTGCCGTGCATCGGGGCCGAGGTGCATCTGCCCTTCGGCGGCGTCAAACGCTCGGGCAATGGACATCCGTCGGCGGCGGGGCTGATCGAGACAGTGACGCACAAGACGGCGTGGACCGTCAATCACGGGACCGAAATCAAGATGGCTCAGGGATTGACCATCGAATAACGCCATCCTGCCGCTTGCGGCCTTGCAAAGCCGCAAGCGGCGGAATTGGGAGGATACCCATGTTTCAATTCGACAATCAGACTGTTCCATCGATCCACACTGCGCCACCGGGGCCGAAGGCCCAAGCGCTTCTCGAACGCGATGCAATCTACGTCTCGCCGTCCTACACGCGCGTCTATCCCCTCGTCGTCGAACGCGGCAGCGGCGCCGTCATCGAAGACGTGGACGGCAACCTCTATCTCGATCTCACCGCCGGCATCGCCGTGACCGCCACGGGCCACTGCCATCCGAAGGTCGTCGAGGCGGTCCAGGATCAGGCCGGCAAGCTGTTGCACATGTCCGGCACCGACTTCTACTATCAGCCGCAGATCGACCTCGCTCAACGGCTCGGCGAACTCGGACCCGGCCCCGGACGGCGGCGCGTCTTCTTCACCAACAGCGGCGCGGAGGCTTTGGAGGCGGCGCTCAAGCTTGCGCGCTGGCACACGGGGCGCTCGCGCGTCATCGCCTTTTTCGGGGCGTTTCACGGCCGGACCTATGGGGCCATGTCTCTGTCCGGCTCGAAACTGGTCCATCGGCGTGGATTCTCGCCGCTGGTCCCCGACATTCATCACACGGTCTATCCGCGCGGCTGTACCGGCTGCGAACTGCCGGAGTCGGCGTGCGGCTGCGTCAGGCAGATCGAGGAGACGCTCTTCAAGCGCATCGCGCCTCCCGAGGAGGTGGCCGCCATCTTCGTCGAGCCGATCCAGGGCGAGAGCGGCTATCACGTTCCACCGGCCGGCTTCTTGCCCGCGCTGCGTGAACTGTGCGACCGTCACCGAATCCTCCTCGTCGTCGATGAGGTGCAGAGCGGCATCGGTCGCACCGGCAAAATGTATGCCTGCGAACACTGGGGCGTCGATCCGGATATCGTCTGTCTCGCCAAGGGCATCGCCAGCGGTATGCCCCTGGGCGCGATCGTGGCCCGCGAGGACGTCATGGACTGGCCGAGCGGCTCCCATGCCAGCACGTTCGGCGGCAATCCCATCAGTTGCCGGGCCGCGCTTGCCACGCTCGATCTGGTCGAGAATGGCTACATGGCCAACGCCGCCGAGCGCGGCCTTCAACTGAAGCAGGGTCTGCGCGATCTGAAGAAGAAGCATCGCGCGGTCGGCGAGGTGCGTGGCCTCGGACTGATGGTCGCGATGGACGTGGTCAAGGAGGACGGGCGAACGCTCGATCCGGCGGGACGCGACGCCATCGTGCAGAAGGCGTTCGAGAACGGGCTGCTGTTGCTGGGTTGCGGCGAGGCCGCCATCCGCTTCTGTCCGCCGCTGTGCATCACGGCGACGCAGATCGAGACAGCCCTGCACCTGCTCGAGGAAGTGCTGACTCCGTTGCACCTGGAGACGTCCGTTGCCGTCTAGAAAAAATGTTTGAGTGCGGCTCCGGCTCTCCACTACGATGAGGAGAGGGATCAATCGTCGAGAAGTGAGCTGGAGCAAACGCCATGAGAAGGATGATGACGCTGTCGCCCGTTTTTCTCTGCGTCGGGCTGCTGACCGGCTCTGCGCGTGCGGAAGAAACGCCCAACTTCAAAAAGGTGGGCGACCTCCAGAAGAAGTTCGTCTCCGAAGTGTGCGTCGCGGTGATCAAGGCGGCGCGCACCTCGGCGAAGCATCCCTCCCTGCATCGCTACGAGTACAAGGATCCCAAGCCGGGCCGCAAGGAACTGCACATCAAGGGCAAGTTCACCGGCGTGATCCTGGGCAGCGAATACACGGCGGACATCGTAGTCTACATCGACTCCAAGGACAAGGATTCCTGGGAAGTCCTGCGCATCGACTACGAGGACAACAGCAAGAACATCGCCAGTCCCAATCGCAAGAACCTCGACAACCTGATCAAGAAGTTCAATGGTGAGTGACCCTCAACTTCTCCGGTGCCGCTCGGCTCGCGGCACCTACCCTGGCCGATCAAGAAGTTCAATGGTGAGTGACCCCTCAACCCAAGGAATCGCACCGATGAAGACTGTGTCCAGAAGCCTCGCTGTTTTCGCCGTCGTGGTCTTTCTCGCTCCGCTGACGCGGGCCGATGACGACACCCCGAACATCAACAAGCGCGGCGAAAGCGAAAAAATCTTTGCCGACAAGCTGTCGAGCGCCATCGTCAGGGCGGCGCGGACCGCGACGAAGACGGCCGTTCTGGAATCGTTCGAGAAGAAGACGCCCAAGGAAGGCCGGCTCGAGTATCACATCAAGGCCGGCTGGAAGAGTGCCGTCCTGGGCAAGAACCAGGTCTCCGAAATCGTCGTGCTGATCGACACAACCGACAAGGACAAGTGGGAAGTGCTGCGCATCGAGTACAGCGACGATGCCAAATCCGCTGCTCCTTACAATCGCAAGAACGTCAGCGAGTTAGTCAAAAAGCTGAACGGCAAGTGATACGGCATTGAGGCCGAACGCTGCGGCGTGATGGCCGCCGGGTTTCTCCGAAGACCCGAAGGACGGCTCAGGAGAGCCGTCCTACATGGTGAAGAGTCATGCCGGCGGAATAGAGGCTTCTTTCACGATCGAGCATCAAACGCCGTGGCCGACGAATCCAAACCTGCGTCCTCCGCACTCAAGCCCGCCGAACGTCTGTGCGTCGTCGTTGGTCGGACGCGGCACAAGATGGTCCAACTGGAGATCCATGAGGCGGCCAAGCGCGGCGCTCGCATGATCGAGTTGCGTCTCGACTTCCTCTCCAAGGCGCCCGACTTCAAACGCCTGCTCGAAAACAAACCCTGTGCCATCGTGGCCACCGTGCGCCGGCCCGAGGACGGCGGCCGCTGGCCCGGCAGCGAGGAGGCGCGGCACACGCTTCTGCGGCAGTGCATCGTCTCCGGCTTCGATTGGGTCGATCTCGAGACCGATATCGCCGACGGCATCCGTCGCTTCCGCGACGTCAAGCGCATCGTCAGTTATCACAACATGCGCGAGGTCCCCGAAGACCTCGAGAAGATCCACGAACGCATGTGCCAGCAGGACGCCGACGTCATCAAGCTCGCAGTGCGCGTCCAGCAGCCGGACGAGAACCTGCGTCTGCTCCAGCTCGTCAAGAACGCGAAGAAACCGACTGTCGCCCTCGGCATGGGCGATCTGGGCATGCCGTCGCGCATCCTCGGGGCGAAGTTCGGCGCGCCCTTCACTTATGCCGCCTTCAACAAGGAACGCGGCATCGCTCCCGGCCTGCCCTCGTTCGACGAACTGCATCGGCTCTATCACTATGACCGCATCGACGCCGACACTCAGATTTTCGGCGTCGTCGGCGATCCGGTGGCACACAGCCTCAGCCCGCTGGTCCACAACTTCGCCTACCGTCAACTCGGCGTCAACGCGGTGTACATACCCTTCCGGGTGCCGCGCGACACGCTGACGACGTTTCTGAAGGCTTTCGACGCGCTGCCGATTCAGGGCTACAGCGTGACGATCCCGCACAAGGAGAATGCGGCCGCCCTCGCTGACGTCAAGGATGACGCGGTAGAGCAGACAGGAGCAGCCAACACGCTCCTGCGGCGCATGGAGGGCGAGACCGTCCAGTGGGCGGCCCACAACACCGATTACGCCGGCGCGCTCGACTCGCTGCTGGCCAACCTTAGCCAGCAGAAGGAGCAGGAAGAAGGGGTCAACTCGCTGGTATCGCGGCCGACCCTCATCCTCGGCGCCGGCGGTATCGCGCGGACCATCGCTCACGCCCTTCAGCGCGAAGGGGCCTTGATCACAATTTCCAGCCGCACGGCCGAGCGCAGCCGGGCGCTGGCCGAGGAACTCAACTGTCGCTACCTCGAATGGACCGCCCGGCACAGCGTTCCTGCTTCCATCCTCGTCAACTGCACTCCCGTCGGCATGCATCCGAAAGTCGATGAGAATCCGGTGCATCCCAGCTTCCTCAAGCCCGGCCAACTGGTCTTCGACACCGTCTACACGCCGGAGACGACGCTGCTGGTGAAGGAGGCTCGCGCGCGCGGCTGTCAGGTGGTCACCGGGGTCGATTTCTTCGTGCGCCAGGCGGCGGCCCAGATACGTCTCTTCACCGGCAAGGAGCCGCCTGTCGAACTGATGCACAAGGTCGTCAAGCGAGCGCTCTCGCCAATCACGATCAAAGAAAATGATGAATGATGAATGGAAAACGGAGCGGATATTCCTGATCGGCCCTCGTGGCTCTGGGAAAAGCACGGTGGCGCGGCTTCTGGCGTCCGCCCTGTCCTGGGAGTGGATTGACGCGGACGCCGAGTTGGAATCCCGCGCGGGGTGCAGT
>JBBRIK010000499.1:0-5190 GCA_038221045.1 Gemmatales bacterium | reverse complement strand
CCCAAGTAATGGCCATCCTATGCGCCGCTATTGGGAGCAAGTGGATGGCACACCATTACAAAAGCCAACGCAATCGCTGGCCTGCGTCCTGCTGCGCGCAGGCACCAACGTTAGTTTGCCCCCGTGAATGGCTACACTGGAAGATATCCGCCTGACCCCGAAAAACATCAGTCAAGGGCTGGATATCCTCCGCGGTATGAAGAGCCTCAAGACCATCGGCATCGATTTGGGAAAAGTCTGGCCGTCTGCGGAGTTCTGGGATCGCTACCAGAAGGGGGAGTTCAAGTAGTAGCCAGCCGAACTCGCTAGTGAACCTGACTGTTGCCCAGCCAGCAAGCGAGCCGCTTGTGGCTGCGGTACTGCGGTGCAACCAGGGCGTTTCGATCCCTCGCGCGCCTGGAGTTCATTGGCGCGGAAACGCCAGGCGTGGATCAACCAGGTCGAGACGATACATCACCTGGTTGTACTCGTAGCGCGGCGTCGGATCGCTGTTGCCGCTGAACGTCGCCGTGTAGGTACCCTCGAAATAGATCACCTGTCCGCCCTTTTCGTCGAAGAAGGGATGCTGCTTCGGGTTGTAGAAACTGTAGCGCTCGTGCGTCACGATCTTGCGCGCGTTCCCCCACGGACCCAGCGGCGACTCCGCTTCCGCGTACCAGACTTCGCCGAGCATCGACGTTCCGAACCCCTGCACTGCGATCATCACCCAGCGCTTGCGCCACTCGTTCCAGCAGACCGAGCCGCCATGCGCCTGAACCCGTTTGCCTGTCTCGACGTCGCGCAGTTTCAAGAGCGCGTCGTCCTCCTTGAGCTTGCCCTTGCGCATCAACTCGGCCTGCTCCTTCGGCCCGACCGCTGGCGTGTTCTTCTTCCAGCCGTACTTCTCGACCATTGCATCCGCCAGCTTCGTTCCCGCCTTCAGACAGGTGTAACTCTCGTAACACGACAGGTCAGCGAGCGAGACGGGATCGGCCTTGACGCGCACCAGAGGAAACGGATCGCCGAAGTAGACGTACTCGACGCCGCCATCCTTGTGGAGGAAAGGATGGCCGTGCGGATAGAGCGGCGCGTTGGCGGGGAAAGCGATGACCTTCTTGAATGCCTTCGCCTCGTCGTCCCACTCGCACAGGCCGCGTTCGTACACCGTCAACGGCGGCTGCACCTTGGCGTAGGCCGCGAACATCCGCTCTCCCCTCTTCGCGTCCTTCAGCACCACGAGGCCGCCAATCCAGGTCGGACCCTTGCCCGGCATCTCCGCCGTCTTCTTCGCGAATCCCTGGGCATCGACGAAATACGTCAGATCGACGCCGGTGCCGGCCGGCAGCCCGCCCTTGCCCGGTAACTCCGAGACCCCTCCCGGAACGTGATAATTGCCGAGCGGATAACCGGGACGATTGGTGTCGCCCCAGAACCAGTAGACCTTGCCTCGATAGAGAGTGTTGACCACGCTGTCGGAGCCGAGGACCTGGGCGTTCAGAACTGGCTGTTTCAGCGGGACTCGCTCGCCGGCAAGAAGACTGTCCGCGTAGATGCCGCCGCCGGTGACGCGATAGAGCCGTTCCGCGATGTTGAGCCGCTTGATCTTCAACGTCGCGCTGCCGTCCTCCTTCACGTCCAGCGCCTTGCCGCGAAAGCCGAAGCCGTCCTTCGCAAACTCGTAGCCGTGACTCTTGACGTGGAAGAAGACGCTCTGGCCCATCAGGCCCGGCTCGTGAAACGCCGCGATGCCGTTGCTGTCGGTCCACAGCCGCAACCCGTGGACCGTGCGCAGTTCGACCAGCGGCACGCCACGCCCGGTCTGCTCGTCGAGGACCGCGATCTTGAAGGGCTTCGCCTCGATGATGAGGGGGAACAACAGAGTCAGGACGGCGGCACGGATCATGACAGTTCCTCCTGTTCGTCCGGCGGCGAGGCAGACAGTCGTCTGACCATCCCCCGGCCGGCGACGAACACGGCCAGCAGCAGCACGATGCCCACAAGAATGGCGATACCGATAAGCGCGCCGTTGCGAGCGACAAGGAGCAGGTTGCCGCCACGGTCAAACTTCAGGGCGACCAGCGCGCCGAGTCCCGCGGCCGAAACGAGACCGATCGTGACTCTCCACACGATCTGCGCGACGCGATAGCCAGGGCCACGCTCCTTGCCGGGAACGAAAGCGTCTGGCACGGTTGCCGCCAGCGACTGGTCCGAAGATATTTCCTGCTCGGCCCGCGCCTCCAGCAGCGCGGCACGCAGCGCCAGCGCCTTGCGAAGATAGGCGGGCCGGTCGAGCAGCCGAGTGTCCTCAGTTCGCGTCAGCATCAGGTGCTGGCCGTCGCACAGGATGACCCAGCCGGGATTCTCGGCCAACGCGCCGAGGACATTCGCCGTGAAGATGCCGCGGACGGCGGACTCATCGGGAGACGCCAGAACGAACGTTTTTCGGAAGCGCTCGACCGCCTTGCGCTGCCCGGCATCCTCGATGGCCTCGGGATCGAAACTGACGTCGTCGCCGAGGAAATCGCGCAGCGCGACGCGAGGCCGCAACTGGAACACAGGAAAGCCGGCGGCCGCCTCGGGAAACAACACGACGGCCTGTCCTCCCAGGCGCGTCGCCTGGCTGCCGCCGCTGACGACGAAGTCGAACAGCAGCACGCTCTCGCCGTGATAGACGCCCTGCATCCAGTCGGTGGCCGGGATGTGGCGATTGTTCTGAAATAGCTCCAGCGAGCGGAACGGTTCCAACTCCTTCGCCGGGACCCTGGCTCGATACTGGAGGCCGAGTTCTCGGCGCACGCGCACGACATGGCAGATCTTCTTCCAGCGCCGCGCGTGATCGTGGCGTCCGACAAGTCCGCCGATCAGGACGGCGGTCAAGGTGATTCCGCCGGCAATGAGATAGCCCGTCTTCGACGGCGCGGCCAGGCCGACGACGGTGAAGACGAGCCCTCCGACGACGACGCCGACGATTGTCGCTGACATTGCGACATAGGTTCTTCGCTGCATGAAACCATCCCTATCGAGAGACGAAGAGTCATGTCCTCATTGTACCGACGCCTGCTCGGTGACGCCTTCGACCGGCTCCCTCCGGCGCTGCGCGACTTTCACGACGTCGAGCGCGAACGCTGCTTTCAGGCGACGTTTCGCATTACGCACGGCAAGGGCTGGCTGCGAAGCCTGTTCCGCAAAGTGGGCGGTTTGCCTCGCGCCGGGGAAGCGGTGCTGATGAAGTTGCGCGTGACGCCGGAGGGGCAGCGGGAACGCTGGCGGCGCGACTTTGAAGGACACAAGCTCGAATCGGTGCAGTGGGAACGCGCGGGCCTCATGGTGGAGGCGTTCGGCCCCTGGCGGCTCGGGTTCAGGCTGCATGTCGAGGGGCCGGCGCTGCGGCTGGAGTTGCACAAGGTCTGGTTTTGCGGCCTTCGCTGGCCCTTGTGGCTGGGGCCGAGTGGCAGCGGCGTCGAGATCGGTCAGGATGATGGGTGCGCCATTGTGGCGCGAGCGACTGCGCCGCTGGTGGGCTTTCTCGTCCAGTATGAGGGAGTGGTCACCCGAGTGGATTGATGCGCTGTTCGGTGAAATACCTTCTTGCCGCTTGCGGCGTAGCGCTCTTCCAGCCGCGACGCCGCAAGCGACACGCATCACCGGTTCTCGTACGGCATCATGATCTCCGCTCGCGGCACCCCGGCCAACTCCTCGAAGCCGCCCGACAGGATCACATCCGCCAACTGAGCCGACGCCTTGAAATAGCCGTCGTCGGGACGCTTCCCCGTCAGCTTCCGGCGCAGGTCCTGACACAGCAGGTCGGACGAGGCGATGGCCACCTCGTTCTTCTTGCCGTGTCCCCACATGGCCGTCACCAGGATCGTCACCACGTCCTGCACGCGCTGCGACAGTTCCGACATCCGGCACTGGCGATCCGCCAGCTTCAGTTGATGCTTCCGGAGCGTCCCGCTGATTTCGAGCGGCATGGCCCCGAAGGCGGTCAGCGCGAAATCGACGTGGCTCTGCAAACGCGGATCCATGCCCTCGACGCTCTGTCGATCCCCGCCCTTGAACTTCTCGCCGAGCATCCACTTCGAGTAGGCCCACAGTTCGCGCCGCAGCCGCCAGTTGTGGACCGGGTTGAGCGGATTGAGCGTCTTCATCTTGTACTTTTGCAGGGCCTTGCCGATCGGCTCGAAGAACTCCTTGCCGTGCTCCTTGACCAGCGATTTGAAGAAAGCCAGGCCGAGGATCTCGCCCTCGCCCTCGTAGATGCACGGAGCCAGGTAGTCGTAGACGTTGTCGCCGAACATGTGGCCCTTGAGGAACGATCGGCCGCCATGCGTCTTCATGAACAGCTCGATGGCCGCTTCCTTCATCGCCTCGCTGCCGAAGATTTTGGCGATGATGCATTCGAGTTCGCCGCGATAATTTTGATCGATCAGCCACGATCCCCACGAGACCATCGCGTCAGAGCCGGCGATCAGCGACGCGAGCCGGGCGATACGCTTCTTGGTCAGCTCGCGCCGGGCGATGGCCTCGCCGTAGGTCTTGCGGAACTCGACCCACGGCAGCAGGTTCGCCAGCATGACGCGCAGGCTTCCTGCAGCGCCGGCACACAACGACAGCCGGCCGAGGTTCAGGCCGTGATAGGCGATGGTCAGACCATCGCCGATCGGCGGCTTGAGGAGATTCTCCTTCGGCACGCGGAACCTGTTGAAGATCAGGCCGTTGTTGTTCGCATGCCGAAGCGCGTAGAGTCCATAGGTCTTGAGGCGGAACTCATCAGTTTCGGTTTCGGGCAGGTCGGCGACGAGGACGGCCGGCTTGCCCTCGATCAGCACGACGAGACCAATGGTCCGACCGGGAATGACGTTGGTGATGAACAGCTTCTCGCCGGTGACCTCGTAGTGATCGCCGACAAGCGTGGCCGTCGTCCGCAGAGCGGTCAGGTCAGAGCCGGCGGCGGGTTCGGTCAGCGCGAAGCCTGAGAGACGCTCGCCAGACGCCAGGCGCGGCAGGAATCGTTGTTTCTGGTCCTCATTGCCGAAGGCTCGCACAGGGTCAACCGCGCCAATGCAGCCATGAATCGACGCCATGCCGGCGACCATGGCGTCATAGGTCGCCATCTTGGTGAGGAAGCTGGTGAAGCGCTGGAAGGGCGCGCCCTGTCCACCGAATTGCGGATCGATGAGCATGCCCCAGTAGCCAGCCTCACCCAACTCG
>JBBRIK010000498.1:0-5195 GCA_038221045.1 Gemmatales bacterium | reverse complement strand
TTGGCGCCGTGTTTGCGCTGTTGCGGCAAGTTAAGGGGGAGCGGTGCGCGCCGAGGGTTGGGTTGAGGCCGAAAAGGCTTCAATCCAGCAAAGAGCAGAGAGCATGCGGGAGTGCAGACGAATTCTCAGACACGCTCCTAGCACCAAACGGTATTTCAGGTGTTTCATGTAAACAATGAGACGTTACGGTCCTGCTCGCGGCTGTCCCTGCGGTGTCAATGAGATCACGACCTGACGATTCTCAAACCAGGGCAAGCGATGCCGCGACGCGTTGAACCGATCTATCTCCGGCTGCAATGCCTCCTGACCCGCAAACGGATCCAGGTACACAATCAACGCCTCCGGCGTCACCTACAACTCCCCCGGACGGTTGAAAAACATCCGCCGCAGCGTCCGCACATGGCTGCCTATCCACTCGTCCCCCAAACCCTGGGCGAAGTCAGCCACCGCGTTGAACACCAACGCCACCAACCAGCCGATCCTCTGCAACGGACCACGCTGGAAACGAGGCCGCTTCGGGTCCGGACTCTTCTTATCGTAGGCGCACGGCACCGCATCCAGGAACTCGTCCCAAACCGCCACCCGATAGCCCTGCTCGTGGTGTTGCCGCCAACGAAACAGCCTTAGCACATCGAGCGGCTCGGCGTCACTGGACGTGAACAACGGATGCCAGCGGTCCTTCTTTGGCCCAGGTACTATCTCCCGGCAAATAATCGTTCGCACCGCTTGCTCGACGCTCTTGTTCTTGAGTACGGTCCGGGTTTCGGCCAGCCGGATCTCTTTCGGCCTGGCACCCCCATACGGACCCGCTTCCTGATGGGGTACGAACAGCCCGCTGGGCAACGCTTTCCAGGCGCGGACCCGATGCGGGTAGCGGCAGGCCCGCAAGGTCACGTTCAGGTTCGGATACTCCTGGGTCAGATCCATCAAGGCCCGCACGCCGGCGTCCGCTTGGCCGGCCCCGGCGTCGAACAACGCATGCAAGGAATTGGGTTGGCCGCGCTCCAGCGTCTGCCGGCACAGCGGCACCGCCAGATCGATCAAACGCCAATCGCCCGGCGTCGCTCGTACCGCCAGGTAACGCTGGCTCAACACGTCAAAGGTGTAGAACAGTTTCTCGCAACGCATGTGCTTGTTGCGGGTGGTGACGTAGCCTTTCTTGATGTGAAACTTGTGCGTCCAACGCGGGATGGTGTGTTCGTCGTAGCTGACCAGGGCCGCATCGTCACGAATCAAGTGCCAGGGACTGGTGCGGCGACAGAAGGCATCGACTTCATACCACAGCAGGTGCCGACGCCAGCCGCCGATGCTGTGCCGGGAGGGACAGCGTTGGCCGCCGCTAAGCAAGGCAAAACCGGCGTCTTCCATCTCGTCGAGGCGCCCGATCCGCTCCAGGCCGACGACCAGAGCGAAGACGCTGGTCAACAGGCCTCGTTGCAAGCAGCCGTAGTTGTCGCTCAGGCACTCGCGGGCACGGGCCAGCCATTGCAGTGCCGGTCCCATCAGCAAGAAGGCACCGGCGTACTGCGTCCGTGCAAAGAAAAAGGGGGAGGCGGCAGGGACACGGGTTGGCTCGGAGTCCCCCCCGCAGGCCGCGACGGTCCGGCAGGAGGCATCAAGAGTTCCGCGTGAGCCGCGACGGTGGCGGCGGCCTGCTCGACCGGAGCAGGGGCGGGGTTGCTCGGGCGTGGAGCCAGGGCAGCGGCGTCGAGGCCAAACTTCTTGAGGAACTTGCCCAGGGCCACGCGTGAGACGCGAACCCCGAAGGTCCGCTCGATAAAGTCGATCAGGTCGGCACGGCGGGCGTCGGCATGGTGAAAGAGGAACTGGGCAATGGGTCCGGCATAGCGTGGCAAGAGTTTGCCGTAGGGGCGTCCATCCAGACGGTGATGGGCTTGGCAAATCGCTTCCTTGGCAGAGAGTCCCTGCTGGCGTGAGGCGGTGGGCCGGCTGAGGCCAAGCAGGCGGGCGATGGTGGCGACTTTGAGGCCAGCGTCGCAGTGCAAGAGGAAATGGCTGAGCAGGCGGGTCGAGTAGTAGTCACGGCCCTGGGCGTGGCGAAAGCGGAAGACGGCTTGCAGCAGGGCCAACTGCTGCGGAGTCAGTCGTGCCTCGGCGACCTGTGCCTGAGCCAGCCAGGTGGAAAAGGTATCCTCTTTGTCCGCCATGAGAATCCCTCCGGGCGACCGGGTCAGGATACTCTATTCCGTAGCGGAGCAATGGTTACCGAAAAGTCCCAGAAAACCGTTTGGTGCTAGTAACTCTGACAGCATAGACCCTGGTACGTCCCACGGCGGCGTTCCGTCCCAATCCTGCCGGCGGCAATCCCTTGTCAAACTGCTGAGCCAACGCCACGGTGACATCAGGATCCCCTTTACACCCCTGTATGCCGTGGGTAACGGCGAGGCGTTAAAGGCCACGAGCCAACGCCACAGTGAGAGAAGGATCCCCTTTATACCCGCACTCTCCCTCCAATAATGCTTTGCGGCTTGAGCACAGTCATACCACCAGCAGCGGTTCCACAGCGTCTGGAAAAGCGCCGACGGATGCCGCGCCAGAAACGGCAAGTCCAGTCCCATCGCCTCCTCCAGCAGTCCCAGACGCCGATACCAGGTATGTTCCTTCGGCAACCCTTTCAAAGCCGCGCCGAAGTCCGCCGCCAGCTCGAAGACGAATCCCGCCTCTGCCTTCGCCTCCAGAAAGAACAGGTCCGTTAGCACGGCGGCTAGATCGTCCCAGCGATCCGTCTCAAGCAGATAAGCGGGCAAATGGCGCAAGGTATACCGGGACATCTTCCGCGTATCCTGCTGGAATTCTTTCCAGCCCCATTCGGCCAGTTGTTCGTGCCCTATTCTGGGGCTGATATAGAAACGCGACCCGCGAAGTTGCTTGTCCGTCAGCCAATCCAGGAGCGACTTGTGATACAGAGCCAGCACCTCGCCGGTTTTCGACTGTCGCCGCACCAGAAAGGGAGTCAGCCGGCGCAACACGCCCGGCAACTCCTCCTCGTCGTCCAGCCCGGTCGCACCCGCAAGTTGCGCCTCGCTCAATGGTTCCCGCGCCGCCACCATCACCTGAAGCACACGCTTCGTCCGTTCGTAATCCGCCTCGTCTGGGAAACGCCGCGCGAAGAAGATGGGATAGATGCCGCGCAACCCCTTCGGCAACCCCTGCAACACCGCGACAGGGTCCGCCTCGCCCTTGATCGCTTCCAGCGCCTGGCGAACCTAGAGGAAGTTGCCCTCACTCTTCTCCACCAGAAGCCTCTGCAGTTCCGCCGATGCCGTCTGCGCCTCGACATAATGCCGCACGTCCTGCTGGTTGTGTTCGTCCTGGGCGTCCAGTTGTAGCGCCTGGAGGGCATGCAGCTTTTCCAGTACGTCGTCCTCGCGCTGGGCCGTCGCCACGATGCGCAGCCAGGCCGGCAGTTCGTCCAGGCGATACGCCAGCATCTCGACCAGGTTCAGGCCCGCTCCCTGGCGCGTCAGCGCCTCGTCGAGCGCGTCGAACAGCAGATAGCAGACCTCCCCTCGCGGCGGCGACAGTTCACGCAGCGGAGCGAGCAGCCCCCGGCCGAACGCATTGATGGGATCGGTATTGCAGTTGGCCTCGCTGATCGCGTCCTCCGACAGCCTTGCTGCGTACTCCGGCAGGTTCTGCGCCACCTGGGCCGCCAGCGCCCGCACGATCTTCGCCGGCTCCAGGGTCGAACGCTCGTCGGCCCGGCAGCAGTGATACGCCAGCACGCGCTCCGGCTGCCGATGTACCAGTTCGGCGACGATGGCCGACTTGCCGATGCCGGGGTCGCCGAGGATCAGCAGCGACTTCTCGGCTCGCTTCGCCCGCCAGTCCTCGATCTCCGCGAACAGCCAGTCGCGTCCGACGAACCCCTGACGCTTGGACTCCAGAAACGAGGCGAAATCGAACGGCGACGTCAGCACCGGCTTCGGCTTGCGCTCCTGCAACCAGCGCAGCACGGCAGGCCCGACACCGAGCGACGCCGGATCGGCG
The DNA here is from genome assembly GCA_038221045.1 of Gemmatales bacterium. Lineage (GTDB taxonomy): Bacteria > Planctomycetota > Planctomycetia > Gemmatales > Gemmataceae > JBBRIK01. The sequence continues at coordinate 1,184 of JBBRIK010000498.1, read as the reverse complement.
CGAAACGTCTCGACGCCATGCTTCTTCCGCAACTGCCCCCGCCACCGGCCGATCTCCGGGTCCGTCTCGCGCTCGTCAAACGGCCAGTTCGTCTCGCCGTCATCGAGGAGGAAGACCAGGACGGGGATGCCATGCTCAACGGCGCAGCGGTATTCCATCTGCATGATGGACAGCGTCTCGCCGTCGGGGACGTAACCTTTGCGGAAGGCGACGAGGAGGATGCAGAGGTCGCAACCCTTCATGCGGTCCTGGGAGAACTCTTTCGGCTCGCTGCTGGTGGCGGTCCAGTTCTCCATCGGATCGACGTGGAGGCTGCCGCCGCGCAGTGTGTCGATGACTCGTCGGCGATGCGCTTGCAGATCGGTGAAGGTTGAGGAGACGAACGCTTTCAGGCTGCTCATGGGGGCGAGGCTCGCTGAAGTTCGGGCGGTTGCTCCCCAATAGCAGAATTGTGCCTCGTGTGCCATGAGCCAGCGAGCAAACGCCGCTGATGATAGGCGCGGAGGGCGCAGGCAGATATCATGGGCTGAACGGAGACAGTCAGGTCAAGAGGAGGGCCGCTCCCCACAAGTGGAATGAACCAGTGAACCGGGCCGAGTTGCAGCAGCTTGCGAGAGAGCGAATTCGCGACACCAAGGCCCTTCTCACCGCCCACAGGTGGTCGGGAGCGTACTATCTCGCTGGTTACACGGTGGAGTGCGCGTTGAAGTCCTGCGTCATCCGCCATCTGATGGCGACGGAAAAGAAAAGGTGTCAGACACGAATGGCACTGTCATGCGTAACTACCGATTCTCACGGAACTTACAGATTGGCTTCCAAAAACTCTCCCTTGGAGGTCTCACAAGTCGTTGTTCCGCCCCTCTCCCGGCTACGGGTTCGCTCCCCTGAGACCATTCTACTCCGATTTGCACGCTTGCAATCCTTGGAGCGCGCACCGCGTACCCCGCCTCAGCCTCCTTCCAACCCTCCTGTCCAACCGACTCTCCCCCAACTCCTTCCCTTTTTGCCCTGGCTCGACGGCGGCTGATCAACCTCTCCGCAACGCCGCTTTCGCCTCGGCACGCGGCACCGTCAGCAACGCTTGTTTCTTTGGACGCTTCTTCACCGCGCGTGGCTCACACCGACCCGGACGGTTTCCCACTCGCTCCCGCCCCAACGCCACCAGTAATCCCCTCCCCAAGTCT
>JBBRIK010000497.1:0-5197 GCA_038221045.1 Gemmatales bacterium | reverse complement strand
CGTGGTCTGCCTGGCCGACGCGAAGAAGGACGCCGCCGAGGAGAAAACCCTGGCCGCGGCGCTGAAGAAGGCCCGCGTCGAGGGCAAGTATCAGATGCTGTTGCGGCAGATCAAGGTCCCCGACGACAAGAACACCTACGGCGATTTCAGCGACTATGGCCTGTACGAGAGTACGAGCTACGCCGGCTTCGACGATCTGCCGAAGGGCTACTGGGTCTATGCCGCCCCGTACTGGTACATCTGGCGCGAGCAGAAGGCGGACGTGAAGGAGAAGCGCAACTGGGGGCCGGAGCAGGCAACGGGCGAACCGGACACCAAGGACGCCGGCGACGTGGTGACGGCGTGGGCCTCCCAGACGCCGGACGGAAGCGACGAATGGCTGCTGCTGGAGTACGCCGAGCCGATCCTGCCGAAGGAGATTCACGTCCATGAGACGTACAACCCCGGCGCGGTTTCGCGCGTCACGGCTTTCAAGCTCGACGGCGAGGAAGTCGAGGTGTGGAAGGGCAAGGACCCAAGTGCCGGCAAGGACATCGGCGTGTCGATGCTGCCGTTGAAGATCAACTTCAAGACCGCGCGGGTGAAGATCTACATTGAATCGACGAAGGTGACGGGCTGGAACGAGATCGACGCGGTCGGCCTGAAGGACGGGCAGAACAAGATGCACTGGGCCATCGCCGCCGAGGCGAGTTCGACCTACGCGCAACAGCCGGTCGTGGCCGTCGATCGTGACAAACGCATTCGCGATCTGGAGCGCGAGGTCAAGGAACTGCGCGAGAAGCTCAAGAAGCTCGAGGAGCTGCTGGAGAAGAAAGACCGCTGAGGATCGTCGCTTGGAATCGCCCGCTAAGCCGCAAGCGGCCAAAGGGACCATCTCATGTTTCTTCATCCTCTCGTTGCCGTGATGCTCGCGGCCCCCGCGCCGGCCTCCGCGCCGGTCGACTTCATCCTCGACGCTCCCTCGGGACCAATCCTCGTTGGCGTCCACATCGAGGTCGATGGCAAATCTCTCGAAGAGGGATATAAGACCGCTCAGCGCGACTACCTCCGCGCCCTGTTTACCTATCTCGACCGCAACAAGGACGGCTTCCTCGACGAGGCCGAGGCGCGGCGCGCTCCGCTGCCGCTGGTCGGGTTCGACGACCTGAGTGGACCGGACATTCACATCGCCTTCAACTTCAGGGCGCTCGACGCCGATGGGGACGGCCGGGTGTCGCTCGACGAACTGACCCAGTTCTATCGCGACTTCGAGGACGCCCCCTTCGCGCTGTCCACCGGCAGGGCCTCGTTCGCCAGCACGCCCGATCTGTTCGAGTTGTTCGACACTGACAGGGACGGCAAGCTCTCGAAGTCCGAGATGGCCGCCGCGGCAAAGGTGCTGGCGAGCCTCGACCGCGACGGCGACGAACTGCTCACCCCTCAGAAGATCAATCCGCGCCCGGCCGAGACCCAACCGCCGGGGCGCTTCAGCGTGTTGGAGCCGCAACCGTTGAGCCGGTCGCTCGATCGTCTGAAGCTTTTGGTAGGCCAGCCGCCCGGTCTGGAACTCAAGGTCCGCCTCGGTGAGGTGCCGCCCGGCACTCCGCGCCTGGAAGTGCTGCGCTCGGCGGGCAAGACGATCGCCTTGCACAAGGTGAATGGCGAGGCGGTCCTCGTCATCGGCGGCGCGCGGGTGGAGTTGCGTTGCGATCGATCCTGGCTGTCGCCGCGGGTGCTGGCCGGGCTGAAACAGCGCTACCGCCGCGACGTTCGACCGGCGGACGCCGACTATCTCGAGCGCGTCCTCGAGTTGCAGGCCCGCGCGATGGGGCGTCGCGTCTCGCTTCGAGCATCGGGTCCGGCAAGCAGCTTGTGGGACCTCCTGGACCGCAATCGCGACGGCGTCCTCGGCCTGCGCGAGATGCGGGACGCTCCGAAAGTGCTGGCGTCGCTGGAAACGGACGGCGACGGCTTTCTCAGCCGGGACAAAGTGCCGGGCAGCTTTGTGTTGCAGTTCGGGCTGGGACGGACTCATTTCAACCGCCTGTCCGGCGGCGAAGTGGTGACGTTGTCGCCGGCCGGCGTCCTCCAGTATCCGGGGCCGGACGTGGGTGGGGGACCGTTGTGGTTCCGCAAGATGGATCGCAACGGCGACGGCGACGTGTCGCGCTCGGAGTTTCTCGGCTCGCCGGAAGAGTTCAAGAAGCTCGACCTCGACGGCGATGGCCTCATCAGCCGCGAGGAGGCGGAGAAGGCAGAGGAGAAACGCTGAGGACATCCGTCCCAACCCTGGATGAGCGGCGAAGGGCCAATACGTTAAGGGTGGGAAGTGGGACGCCACTCTCGCCTCCCACTAACTTGACGTTCTGGCGCTCGTGAGCGCTGACACGAACCTGTAGCCGCAACGGCTTAGCGTCTCCCTCCTTCCGCTAAGCCGCCAGCGGCAGGACGACCTCGCCGCGATGACCCTCCAGATCGACCAGCTTTGCAAGGACTATCCGACGCGCAGCGGCTCCCTCGCGGTCCTGCGCGGCGTCAGCCTCACGTTGCAGCCGGGAGAGGCGGTCGCCGTCATGGGGCCGTCCGGCTCCGGGAAATCGACCCTCCTCTACATCCTTGGCACCCTCGAACGGCCGACGGCCGGCACGCTCAAACTCGAAGGACAGGATCCCTTCGCCCTGTCCGAACCGCAGCTCGCCGACTTCCGCAATCGCCACGTCGGCTTCGTCTTTCAGGACCACCATCTGCTGCCGCAACTGAGCGTCCTTGAAAATGTTCTCATCCCGACTCTCGTCCACAAGAAAACCGGCGACGCCGAGAAATGGGCGCGGATGCTCCTCGAACGAGTCGGTCTGAGCGGCCGGCTCGATCATCGGCCGGCCGAGCTCTCCGGCGGCGAACGGCAGCGCGTGGCCATCGCCCGCGCGCTCATCAACAAGCCGCGTCTGCTGCTCGCGGATGAACCGACCGGCAACCTCGATCGCTCCAGCGCACGCGCCGTCGGCGAACTGCTGCTCGAACTGCATCGCCAGGAGAAGACCATCCTCGTCGTCGTGACGCACAGTTCCGACCTGGCGAAGTTCCTGCCGCGCCGTCTGGAGATGGACGAGGGCCGGCTCGTGCCGCTGGAGGCCCTCACATGACTCCAGCACGTCTGCTCTTCCGCAACCTGCACTATCACTGGCGCGCCAACCTCGCCGTCCTGCTCGGTGTCGCCGTCGGCACGGCCGTGCTGACCGGGGCGCTGCTGATCGGCGACTCGCAGCGCGGCAGTCTGCGCGAACTGGCCCTGCGCCGTCTCGGCTGGGTCGATCAGGCCATGACCGCGCCGCGATTCTTCCGCGAAGCCCTGGCCGTTGACATGAAGGACACTGCTGATCGTCTCTGTCCCGCGATGCTTCTGTCCGGCAGCGTCAGTAGCAGGGCGGAGGGCCGGCCGCGCATCGCGCGCAAGGTGACGATCGTCGGCGTCGATGATCGCTTTCTGCCCGGCGTCGAGCAGCCCTGGCTCGGCAAGCCCGGCTCGACGGACAAGGTCGTGTACCTCAACGCGACCCTCGCCCGCGCTCTCGATGTGAAGGCCGGCGTCGAGGCGACGCTGCACTTGCAGAAGCAGAATGACGGTGTCCCGCGCGAGACGATTCTGGGCCGCAAGGATGCCAGCGACGTCGAGCAGACCCTCACTCTGACCGTCCGCGTCCTTCCCGAAGACGCTCCCTTCAGCGAGTTCAGTTTGATGCCCGGCCCGCAGTCGCCGCGCAATGCTTTCGTGCCTCTGAGCGTGCTGCAAAAGAGGCTCTCTCTCGAAGATCGAGTCAACGCCCTTTTCGCCGGCGGGACGCACGGCAACCTCGAAAGCGAACTGGCTCGCCGGCTCACGCTCGCCGACTGGGACCTGGCGTTACGGCCCTCGCGCAATGGCGATTACCTCAGCCTTGAGAGCCGGCGTATGATCCTCGAGCCGGCCATCGTATCAGCTGTGAACGCGGCGAAACTCGCCGGACAGCCGACGTTCATCTACCTCGCCAACAACCTCGCCGATGAACGGCAGGTGCTGGCCTCCGCTGCCGCATGCGTCGCGCCGACCCCGCTGCCTCTGGTTCCGGCCCTGGCTGGCTATTATGGACCCTCGCAGGTGCCGTATTCCGCCATCGCCGCCGTCGATCTCGACAAGCCTGTCTCCCTGCTCGAAAAGACGCTCAAGGAGAAGGTGCCGAACCTGCGCGAGGACGAGATCATCCTGACGAAATGGGAGGGCGATCCGCTCAAAGCGGCGGCGGGCGACAACGTCGTGCTGACATGGTTTCGGCCTGAGGGCGCTCAGACGGGCGAGCAGACGCATGTCTTTCGCGTGGCGGCAGTGCTTCCCCTCCGCGATCCCCTCACCGATCGCGGACTCGTTCCGCAAGTGCGAGGCATCACCGATCGGCTGCCGAGCAACTGGGACGCTCCTTTTCCCTTCGATCGCACAAGACTCCGTCCCGAGGATGACCGCTACTGGAGCCGGCACGGGACCACGCCGAAGGCGTATCTCAGCCTGAAAACCGGGCAATCGCTGTGGCGCAGCCGGTTCGGCGAACTAACCTCGTTCCGGCTCGTTCCACCGACCGGAGACAATCCGGAAGACGTGGCCGGGAAGGCGATCCTGGCGCAACTGGAGCCAGAAGAAGGCGGCTTCGTCTTCGAGCCGGTCAAATCGAACGCTCTCGCAGCGAGCGGCGGCGGCACCGACTTCGCCATGCTTTTCCTCGGCTTCAGCTTCTTCCTCATCCTGTCGGCCCTCTTGCTGGTCGGCCTGCTGTTCCGCTTGAGCCTCGACCAGCGCTCGCAGGAGGTCGGCGTGCTGCTGGCGTCGGGGCTGCGGCTGGCGACGATTCGCCGGCTGCTGCTGATCGAGGGCTGCGTGATCGCCCTTGCCGGCGGAGTGGTGGGGACGGCGGCCGCGATTCTCTATGCCGACATCCTTCTGGGCCGCTTGCGCGAGTGGTGGCCTGGCGGACTCGACGCCTCGACGCTGCGGCTGTTCGTGACGCCCCTCAGTCTCGCGATCGGCTACTTCGCCGCGCTTGGCGTCAGTGTGCTGACGATTGCCTGGGCCGTCCGCTCGCTGGGCCGCATGACGCCTCGCGCGCTGATCCAGGGACAGACGACGGATGAGGCGGCCCCTCTCGCCGGAGGCAAGCCCCGCCGCAGCGTCCGCGTGGCCGTGGTCGCGCTG
>JBBRIK010000496.1:0-5202 GCA_038221045.1 Gemmatales bacterium | reverse complement strand
CCAAGCCCGGACGCCAGCGATGGTGGCAGGCCTCGCCGATCACATCTGGACGATCCAAGAATGGGCTACCTATCCAGCCAGAGTACATAGTAGAGACTTATAAGGTGGTTTTATAGGCGGCAACTCAGATAGGACACGACCACAAATCGCACTCAAGCGAAAGTGGACATCATCGGCCAAGATGAGTTCGAGTACGATTTTCTTATCGAATTGCAGCCAGGGGGCGACTGGCTCGCTGTGGGCATTACTTGAGTCGGCCAAATGACGGCGGTCGTCGTCTGGGATCACAAGCCATCGCCCGAGGAACTGCTCCAACGGAGACTCGATTCCGGCTGGGTCGCGGTTCCCGGCCAGGCAGCCTGTCTCAATCGCTAAGCCGCAAGCGGCAGGAGAAATCACATGCCGTTCTATCGCAAACTCGGCTCGATCCCGCGCAAACGCCACACCGAACATCGCGTGTCGCCCGGTTATCGCGATGAGGGGATCTTCTACGAGGAAGTCATCACCGTCGCCGGCTTCGACCGCGCCTACAGCATCGCCTATCACCTCCGCCCGCCGACGCGCGTCGCGAAGGTCGAGCCAGCCGGCACCGTTGCACTCGAGAAGGCTGACGTTCCCGTCCTGCGCCACCATCATCTCAAGAGCGGCAAGATGCCGGCGAGGGGCGACCTCTTCACGGGGCGTGTACCGTTGTTCTTCAATGACGACGTCATCATGAGCCGCTGCCGGCCCGCCGAGGCGCAAACGGAACTTTACCGCAACGCCTCCGATGACGAAGTCCTGTTCATTCACAAGGGTCAGGGCAATTTGCAAACCCTGTATGGCGTCCTGACCTTCAAGCCCTTCGATTACGTCGTCATTCCGCGCTGCACCACCTATCGCATCGAGTTCGACCCGGACGTTCAGCCGGACCTGCTCATTGTCGAGGCGGCGCAGACGATCGGCATTCCGCCGCGATACTTGAATCCCGATGGTCAACTCAAACTCGGCGCTCCCTATGGCGAACGCGATCTGCACGGCCCGACGGAATCGCTGACGATCGATCGCGATCAGGAGACGACGGTCCTGGTGAAGGACGGCGAACGACTGACGCGCTACACGCTCAAGGCGCATCCGTTCGACGTCGTCGGCTGGGACGGCATGGTCTATCCCTTCACGTTCAACGCCGACGACTTCGAGCCCATCACCGGCACGATTCATCAACCGCCGCCGATCCATCAAACGTTCGAGGCGAAAGGCTTCGTCCTCTGCACCTTCGCGCCGCGCATGCTCGACACGCATCCGGACGCCGTCAAGGTGCCGTACTCGCATTCCAACGTGCAGGCCGACGAGGTGCTGTACTATGTGCGCGGCCGGTTCGGCAGCCGGCGCGGCATCGAGGAGGCGTCGTTCACGCTGCATCCGCGCGGCATCCCGCATGGACCGCATCCGGGAACGATCGTCGCCAGCCGGCAGATGAGCCGGACCGACGAGTTGGCCGTCATGGTCGATACGGTGCGTCCGCTGCATCTGACGCGCCAGGCCCTGGAGATGGACGATCCTCAGTATCCCTATAGCTGGATCGAGTAGTTCAGCGCGAAACGCAGAGCGGCGGTAGACCCAGAAACTCCAGCGCATTATCGCGCAACAGTCGCGTTCTTGTCTCCGGCGACAACTCCGCCATCGATTCCACGAGCGTTCCCGGCACGTCCTCGCCCAGCGGAAACGGATAATCGCTGCCCAGGACGATGCGCCTGTCGCCCATCAGCCGTAACAGCGTTCGCAGGGCGTCGGCGTCATGGACCAGCGAATCGACGTGGAATCGGCCCAGATACGAACGCGGACTGTGAGGGTTGTCGAGGGCGCAGAGATCGGGCCGAACCTGATAGCCATGCTCGATGCGCCCGAGGATGCCGGGAAACGCTCCCCCTCCGTGAGCGAAGCAGAGCCGCAGACGCGGCAGCCTCTCCAGCACTCCCGCGAAGATCAGCGAGCAGATCGCGAGGGCTGTCTCCGACGGCATGCCTACCAGCCACGCCAGCCAGTACTTGCTCATTCGCTCCTTGCCGACCATGTCCCAGGGATGCACGAACACCGCCGCGCCGAGTTCCTGCGCTGCCTCGAACACCGAGAACAGGGCCGGGTCGCCCAACTCCCAGTCGTTGACATGACTGCCGATCTGCACACCGCACAGACCGAGGTCGCGGACACAGCGTTCGAGTTCCTTGACGGCCAACTCGGGGGCCTGCATTGGCAGCGTCCCCAGTCCGGCGAAGCGTCTGGGATGAGAGCGGACGACCTCGGCGAGATGATCGTTGAGCAGACGGCTCAGGTCGAGCGCGTGTTCCGGCTTGGCCCAGTAGCTGAACATCACCGGCACGGTCGATAGCACCTGCATAGCGACGCCATGCCGATCGCACTCCTCGATGCGGCGCAGGGGGTCCCAGCAGTTGTCGCGAATCTCGCGAAAAGAGCGGCCATCGATCGACATTCGCGCGCAGCCGGGGCCGTGATGTTCCAACTGAACGAAGCCGCCGTAGCCGTAGCGATCGCGCAGGTTCGGCCACGAAGGCGGCAAGATGTGCGTGTGCAGGTCGATCTTCATCGCATGCCCCGTGCTGATTATGCGATGCGGTTCGCCGGGGATGTCGCTCCCTCATTCTCCGCGAGCAATTGCAGCAGCCGCTTCAGCGCTTCGTCAGCGGCCAGCGCTCCGTCGCGCCAGGCGCTGACGAGTGACACCACTTCGCTGTCGCCGGCGCGCCGGGCATAAAGCTCCGCCAGCTTTTGCAGGAGCAGCCGAAGCAATCTCTCGCCGTCGGCGTACGGCGGTTTCCGGCGCTGGCACGAGCGCATAGCCTCCCAGAGCGCATCGACTCCCTGTCCCGTCCGCGAACTGACGCGCAGGATCGGCGGCGGCTCGCGCGTTCCCAGATGCAGGGTTGACTTCAGTTGCGCTTCGACGTGATCCGCGTTCGGCAAGTCCGCCTTGTGCAGTACGACGACGTCCGCCACTTCCAGCACGCCCGCCTTCTCCCATTGCAAATCGTCGCCCGTCTCCGGCTGGAGCATCAGGACGACGACGTCTACCAGTTCGCGGACCATCGTGTCTCCCTGACCCGCGCCGACCGTTTCGAGAAGGACGACGTCGAACCCGAACTGTTCGAGCAACAGGATCATGGCGTCGAGGTGTTTGGCGAGCGCGCCCTGACCTCCCGCCGCCGCGAGACTGCGGATAAAGACGCCATCGTCGTCGGGCCGCGACGGCATGCGAAAGCGATCGCCGAGGAGCGCTCCGCCGCTCAGCGGGCTCTGCGGGTCGCAGGCCAGCACAGCGACACTCTGTCCCGAAGCGCGGATCGTCTCCAGAAGCCGGCCGATGAGAGTGCTTTTGCCGACGCCGGCGCTGCCGGTGACGGCGGCCGTCAGGCTCGACTGCGACGAGGGGCCAAGAGCGGCGAGGATGTCGCTGACGTATTCGCCTCGGGCCAACAACGTGAGCAGCCGGCTCAGCGCGAGACGATCGCGGCGGCGGAATCGTTCGAGAAGGGAGTCAAGCATCGGTCGGCTCCGCCCGCCGCGTGTTCTCCTCAAGAAAGGCGACGATGTCGTGGAGGGCGGTCCCTGGACCGAAGACGCGCGACACGCCCATTTCGAGCAACTTCGGGATGTCTACCTCGGGTATGATGCCGCCGACGAGAACGCCGACGTGTTCGAGTCCGGCCTGACGCAGCATTTCCAGGACGAGCGGAACGAGGGTCATGTGCGCGCCCGAGAGAATGCTGAGCCCGACCCAGTCGGCGTCCTCGTCGGCGACGGTGCGAAAGACTGCTTCGGGCGTCTGCCAGAGACCGGCGTAGATGACCTGCATCCCCGCGTCGCGCATCGCGCGGGCGACGACCTTGATGCCGCGATCATGGCCGTCGAGACCGACCTTGGCGAGGACGACGCGAATGGAAGCAGACGACATGCCGCGACTCCGAGAGAGGCCGCAGGGCGATACTGTCAGTTTAGGACCGTCTCCCGAAGCGCTTCCCTCTTTTCTGCCGCTTGCGGCGTAGCGCGCTGCCCGCTACGCCGCAAGCGGCAAGAAAGAGGGAGGCTCTTCGGGTGTCTGTGTAATAACTTTAGCAAGGCGTGTTTCAAGAAAGCGACCCCCCGTCGTGGGGGTCTGCGGAGATCGCAGTCATGAGAGATCCCTGTGATGTGCTCTGCGCGGGAATCGTCGTCGCGGATCACGTCTGCACGCCCATCGATCACCTGCCGGCCCCGGGCGAGTTGGTGCTGGCCGATCAGTTGCTCCTGGCCATCGGGGGCTGTGCGGCCAACGTCGCGACGGACCTGACGCGGATGGGCGTGCGGGCGCGCGTCGTCGGGCGGGTCGGCAATGACGTCTTTGGACGGGCCGTCGGCGAGATGCTGCTTCAGCAGGGCGTGGACGTCGGTGGGCTGCTGACGACGGAGGGCGCGGACACAAGTCAAACGTTGATCGTCAATGTCGTGGGCCAGGATCGCCGATTCATCCACACCTTCGGAGCCAACGCCCTGTTCGCTCCGCGCGACATTCCGCTGGAGCAGGCCACGCGCTGCAAGGTCCTCTACCTCGGCGGCTACCTGCTGATGCCGGAGGTGAAGCCGGAGACCCTTGCTCCGCTGTTCGCGGCGGCGCGTCAGGCGGGAGCGAAGACCGTTCTCGACGTGGTGACTCCCGGACCGGCGAACTATCTGCCGTGGCTCGAAGGATTGCTGCCTCACGTTGACGTCTTCCTGCCCAACAATCACGAAGCCGAGTTGATCACGGGCGAGAAAGACACGCTTCGACAGGCAGAGCTATTTCACCGGATGGGGGCGGAAACGGTCATCATTACGAGGGGAAGCGAAGGAGTTGTGGTCGCTGGCCGCGGCGTGCGGCTGAAGGCAAACGCCTTCGCGGTGCCGTTCGTCGATGGCAGCGGCGGCGGCGATGCGTTCGCGGCGGGCTACATCGCCGGGTTGCTCGACGGCCTTGACGTGAGGGGCTGCCTGAGCATGGCCAGCGCCCTGGGAGCGAGTTGCGTGCAGGCGATTAGCACGACAACGAGTGTGTTCACCCGTTCGCAATGTGACGAGTTCCTGAAGACGAATGCGCTGCAAGTCGAGGCGGTGTGAGGTGTGTTGGGGGGGGGGGGGGGGGGGGGGGGGGGGACGGCGAACACCCAACCGCCCGAAACGAAAAACAACCCC